>CBDURV010000229.1:0-6733 GCA_965369495.1 uncultured bacterium | reverse complement strand
TGCTGTTCTTCGAGCGGCCCGACAAGATTCGCTGGGAGATCCGCAAGCCGTTCCGCTCGCTGCTCATCGTGAACGGCACGAAGGTGGCGAAATTCGAGTGGGTGGACGGCAAGCGCCGCGCGATCAAGTTGGGCCGCGGCGCCGACGCGCTGCTGGTTGCCATGAACCGCTTGCGCGCCTGGTTTACCGGCGAGTTCGACGAGAAGACCTTCGCGATCGAGGTGAAGGAGAAGCCGACAACGGTGCTCACGCTGCGCCCCAAGGAGAAGGCTCTCAAGGCGCGCATCGAGCGCATCGAATTCCATCCCGCCAAGGACCTCAAGTCGATGCGCCGCGTCGTGATCGTCGAGGCGAGCGGTGACGTCACCACGATGCGCTTCTCGAACCACAAGGCGAACCAGCCCGTGAAAGAGAACACGTTTTCGACCAAGGATCCCCTTGGCTAGCTGGACCGGCCAGTCGCGTGGGGGGCGGTTCGGGAACGCGGTGATGCACGCGGTGATTCGCTCGCCGCTCTATCGCCTGACTCCCGTCGTCCTCTTTTTCATCGCACTCTTTTTCGTCTTCGTCTCGCCCAAAGGCACGCGCGCTTCATTCGAGTTGGCGGATCGACTCGGGCGCGGCGGCAACCTCTGGCGCCGCTTCTTCTTCCTCTGGCGCCACAACTACATGTTCGGGACGCTGCTCGTCGACCGCTTCGCGATCATTGCGGGCCACGCCGACCGCTACACCTTCGACCGGCCCGACGTTTCCGTCATCGCGCCGCTGGAGGCGGGGCGCGGGATGATCTTCCTGAGCGCGCACCTCGGCAGTTGGGACGTCATGGGCCAGATGCTCGTGGTCAAGCGTGCGGTGCCCGTAAACCTCGTCATGTACGCCGGCGTGCAACCGGAGTTGAAGGCGATGATGGAGCGCGGGCGGCAGTTCAAGGTGATTGAAACCGACGGCTCCCCGGCCACCGCGGCGCAGTTGCTGGACGTGCTGCAGAACGGCGAACTGGTGGCGATGATGGGCGATCGCATCCACTCCGCCGCGGGCGTCGAAGTCGATTTCCTTGGCGGCAAGGTGCGCCTGCCGGTCGGCCCGTTCGCGCTGGCCGCCATGGCGCACGCGCCGCTCGTCTACGCCTTCGCGCTGCGCGATGGCACGCGGCGCTACCGTTTCGTCGCCGAACCGGTGGGCGAACTGCGCTACACCGACCGCCGCAACAAGAAGGCGGATCATCAGCGCTGGGCGCAGGCCTTCGCCACGCGCCTGGAAGCGCTCGTCCGCGAGCATCCGTTCCAGTGGAGCAACTTCTACTCGCTCTGGGATGATGCATCGTGATGATTCGCCTGCTTCCGTTGCTGCTCCTTTCCTGCGCGGGGATTTCGTCGCCCGCCCATACCGATTTGGGCCGCGAGCCGACAGCGGAGGAGCAGCGCAGCCGACCGAACGCGGTGCGGGAGGCGCGCCAGGAGCGCTGGATCCTGCGCCGCGGCAGCACCGAGATCGTCTTCACGTTGCTGATCGAGTTCGAGGACGAGTTGCGGTTTGTCGCGCTGGACGACCTCGGCAGTGTTCTTGCCGACAGCATGGGGCGCCATTCGCGCGCCCTTCCGGAGTCGCTCGTGGCGCGCATGACGACGTTGCTGCGCGCCATGTACCAGCCCGCCGATCTGCGCCCCGTGCTCGTGGAAAACCGCGTGGGCTGGGCGGGCGCCGGCGTGCTCTGGGTCGGCACCACGCTCTACACCCGGGGCATGCGCGTGGAGCGCCTGGGGCCTAATCGCTACGACATCGACGGCGCGCTTTCCGCGACGGTGACGGTGGGATGAAAAGCGTCGTCGAGGGCTGTCTCGTGGAGTGCACGGGCGATGCCGCATCGTTTCACGCGTCGTTCCGGTTTCCCGCCGACCTGGAGGTGCTGGCGGGACATTTTCCGGGCCACCCGCTGGTTCCCGGCGTGTTTTTGATCGAAGCGGTGCGGCTGGCCGCCGAGCGGATCGTGGGGCAGCCGTTGCGCATCGCGCGCGTTCGCGACGCCAAGTTCGTGGCCATCGTCGAGCCCGATTCGACCGTGGAGTTCACCGCGGTGATCGATGGCATGCGGTGTCGCGCGGAGTGGACGGGCGGAACTCGGGTCGATCTCGAATTCGGTTAGCCTGTTCGCCACGCATGGAGAGAGTGGTCGTCACGGGCATGGGGCTCGTATCGTGCATAGGCACGGAACTGGACGAGGTCAGCACCGCATTGCGGGAGGGCCGCGGCGGCGTCGTGCTCAACGAAGAGCGGAAGTCGATGGGATTCCGCTCCGGGTTGAGCACGTTGCTGCCGGAAATCGACGTCAAGGCGGAGTTGAGCCGCTCGGTGCGCCGCTACATGCCGGGCTCCGCGCTCTACGCCGCGCTTGCCGCGAACCGCGCGATGAGCTCCGGACGCATCGAGCGCGCGACGCTGGCGCGCCCCGACGTCGGCATCATCATCGGCAACGACTCGAGCGTGGAGCCGATTCCCGAGATGCTCAAGACGGTCGAGAAGCACGGTGAAACGCGCTTTCTCGGGTCGACCGCCATTATCAAGTCCATGACGTCGACGGCGTCGATGAACCTCGGGCCCTACCTGGGCGCGCAGGGCATCAACATGTCGATCAGTTCCGCCTGCAGTTCGGGCGCCAATGCCATCGGCCTCGCCTATCAGCAGATTCGCGCGGGCGCGCAGCGCATGATCTTTGCGGGTGGCACACAGGAAGACTCGTGGCTCGCCGCTGCAGCGTTCGACGCGATCAACGCGCTGTCGATTCGCCAGGACGATCCCGCGGGAGCCGTGCGCCCCTTCGACGCGGGCCGCGACGGTCTCGTTCCCGGCATGGGCGGCGCGATGCTCGTGCTCGAAAGCCTGACCAGCGCGCGCCGCCGCGAGGCGCCCATTTTCGGCGAGGTGATTGGCTACGGCTACTCCTCCGACGGTGGCCACCTGACGTTGCCGACCGGCGTCGGAGCGGTGAGTTCCATGGCGAACGCGCTCACGGACGCGGGCGTCGAACATTCCGAAATCGACTACATCAACGCGCACGCGACAGGCACGGTCCAGGGCGATCGCGCCGAGGCGGGTGCGATTCGCGAAATCTTCGGCGAGCAGGGGCCGCCGGTCTCATCGACCAAGGCTTTGACCGGACACGAGTGCTGGATGTGCGGCGCGTCGGAGGCGATCTACAGCCTGCTGATGATGCGCGACAGGTTCCTGGCGGGGAACCGCAACTTCGACGGCTTCGACGACGAGACGCCGCGCATCGCCGTGCTGCCCGAGTCGATCGAGGCGGAGCCGCGTACGGTCCTGAGCAACTCGTTCGGGTTCGGCGGTACGAACGCGAGCCTCGTGCTGCGGCGGTGGGACGATTGAATCCGGATGTCTGTGTCATTGGCGCCGGCGTTTCGGGGCTGACTAACGCGATCCTGCTCGCGGAATCGGGCCGCAAGGTTCTCGTCCTCGAGCACCACAGCATTCCCGGCGGCTACCTGCAGCAGTTCCAGCGCAAGGGCACGCGCTTTGACGTCGGTTTTCACTGGGTCGGGTCCACGCTGCCGGGGCGACCGTTCAACAGCATCCTTGAGCACCTCGAACTGCTCGACAAGATCGAGATAGAGCCCTATCCGGCCGACGCGGCGATCGAGGTGCGGTCGGGGGATAAGTCGTTCGCATACCCCACCCGCTTCGACGCGTTTGTCGAAAGCGCGCTGGCGACCTGGCCGCATGAGCGCGAAGGCCTGCTGAAATTCGTCGAGGAGGTCGAGGCGGAGTGCGCGCGTGCCAAGTGGTTCGACCTGCGACTCGACGGCGACTACGACAACTCCCTGTTCGGCAAGACCGACCGTACGACGCTTCGCGATCGCCTCGATGAGTGGATCGGCGACCCGTGGTTGCGCGAAGTGCTGGCGGTGCAGTCCTACAACATCGGCCTGCAGGACCGGGAGATTCCGTGGTCCAAGCACGCGCTCATCTTCCGCTCCAACTTCGATGAGACCTCGCGTATCCGCGGCGGCGGCGGCGCGTTCATCGACCTCATGCTGGCGCGCGGCAAGGAGCTCGGCGTCGAGTACCGCTTCCGCGAAGGCGCGCAGAAGATCGAGTGCGAGGGGCGGCGGGCGATCGCCGTTCATACCGAGAAGGGCAACCGCATCGAAGCGGACATGTTCATCGGCGCCTGCCACCCCAAGACGATCTTCCGCATGATCGATGACGAGGTGGTCGGCGCGGACTACAAGCAGCGCCTGATGTCGATGAAGGACTCGCGCGGTGCGATCCAGATTTTCGCGCGCCTCAATCGACCGCTGCCCACGCTCGGTCGCACGGGCGTCTTCCTGGCGGATGGCAACCCCCTGCTCGTGGTGCACCCCGACGACGACCGGCTGGAGGCGATGGTCTACTCCGAGCAGGAGCCGTTCGCGAAGTGGCGCGACGAGCGTGTCATGCGCCGCGGACCGGAGTACGAGCAGGTCAAGGCGGCGGCGATCGAGACGATGCTCGAGCGGATGCGCCCGCTGATTCCCGGCCTCGACGACGCGATCGAGGACATTTTCGGATCCACGCCCCTGTCGGACGAGTGGTACACGCGCAACGAGCACGGCGGGGTTTTCGGCATCAGCCACGACGTGGATCATCAGGGCATGGACCGCCCCGCGCCGCGCATGCGCATACGCAACCTCTGGTTCACGGGACACTCGATCACGCTGCCCGGGATTCTGGGCGTCATGATCAACGCGTTTGGGACGTGCGACGGTCTGCGAGGCGACGACTGGCTTTTCCGCTCGGTCGCGCGGTAGAATTGGTCGGGAAGTATGGATCAGCCCACGCAAATGACCCGCGAAAGCATTATCGAGCAGGTGAACCGCGTCGTCGTCGAGGAGTTCGAGGCGGAGCCCGAAATGCTCGTGGCCGAATCCCGCCTGCGCGAGGAGATCGGCCTCGATAGCCTCGACGCCGTGGACCTGGTCATCTCCCTCGAACTCTCGTTCGGTTTCCGCATTCCCGAGGACGAAGTGAAGGGAATCCGGACTCTGGGCGATATCTATGACCGCATCAGCGCCCACTCGGGCTGAGCGGTCCGCTGCGCCCAGCTCTGTGTTGTTGGCACCGCGCCGACGGCGCGGTAGCTGGTCGCCGCGTCGTCGCACGCTCCGTCGCCGTCAGGCGCCGGGTCAGCGATACTGCTCCGGCCACAGCTTCCTCCTGACTCCTCGATCTGAACACAGCGTCCTCGCCCAGAACATGATCTCCCAACTGCGAGACCTGCCGCTGCCGCCGCAAGCCCAAAGGCTGCGACACTTTCCTGTTCGATGCGCACGGGGCTCATGAAGAATGCAGGCTAACGCGGTTGCCGTAACCGGGATCGGCATCGTCTCCGCGGCGGGCCGCGGCGTTTCCGCCAGTATCTCTGCGCTGCGCGAGGGTCGATCGGGCCTCGGTAGGTTGACGCTCTTCGAGTCGCCGAAGTGCGGCCATTTTCCGGTGGCGCAAGTCGCGGATCTCGAGCGCCGGCCGCGCACGATCGCCCTCGCCCGCATCGCGTTGACCGAGGCGCTCGAGGGGGTCGATCCGGCCCGCTGCGGCCTTGCGGTCGGCACGACGGTCGGCGGCATGCCCGAAAGCGAATTCGCCCTGCCCAGCTACTACGCCAACGAGCCGGTCGAGGACGACGCGGTCTGGCGGCACCACGAATTGGGTTCGGTGACGGGGGAGTTGGCGGCGGAGTTCGGTCTCAAAGGGCCGCGCCTGACGGTGAACAGCGCCTGCGCGTCGGGTGCCGAGGCGATCGCCTGCGCCGCGGAGTTGTTGCTCGATGGCGACGCGGACGTGATGGTGGCGGGCGGCAGCGATGCGCTCTGCGCGCTCACGCTCAACGGCTTCGCGTCGTTGCTGGCCGTCGATGAACAGGGCTGCCGTCCCTTCGACCGCGATCGCGAGGGGATGAGCCTCGGCGAAGGCGCGGCGTTTGTGGTGCTGCGGCGACATGCCGATAATCCGATCGCGTTGCTCGAGGGCTGGGGCAATAGCTGCGACGCCTATCACGCGACCGCGCCCGATCCTGAGGGGCGCGGGGCGCAGGCGGCCATGCGAGCGGCCCTCGGCAGCGACCTGCGCGTGGACTACATCAACGCGCACGGCACCGGCACGCCCGACAACGATCGCGCCGAGGCGCGTGCGATGCGCGCCGTGTTCGGCGAGACGGTGCCGCCCTTCTCCTCCACCAAGCGCGTCTTCGGCCACACGCTCGGCGCGGCGGGCGCGATCGAGGCGGTCGTGAGCGTGCTCGCCATGCGCGACGGCTTCATGCCGGCCAATCCGGGATTCGAAACCGCCGATCCCGAGTTCGGCCTTACGCCCCTGCGCGACACGGCGGATGTTCGCCCGCAGCGCGTGCTTTCCCATTCTTTCGGTTTCGGCGGCACCAACAGCGTCCTTTGCTTTCGCGCCTGCTCCTGATTCTCGTCGGCCTCGGTGTGGCCCTGGTTTGGCGGCTTGGTCCGCCTGCCGTGGAACCCGTCGTGCGCCTCGTCGCCGCGTCGGCGCTCTTCGTGCTGCTGGCGGCGCTGGAGCCGATGCTGGTCGTGATGGTGGCGGCGGAAGTGGGCGTGCGTCTCGGAAGCCGCGGCGATTTCGGCTATGCGCTCGGTGTCGCGGCGGCGACGGTCGTGATGGGGTACGCCCTGGCGCGTTGGCGGCAGCGGCCCGTTCGCCTGCCACTTGGCGTGCC
>CBDURV010000228.1:0-6733 GCA_965369495.1 uncultured bacterium | reverse complement strand
GCCCACCCGATGTTTCTGGGCCCAACCGCTGACGCGTTTGGAGCCGGGCACGGTGACCTCGCTTCGCTCGGTGCCGTGCTTCGCTGAAGCGAGCGGAGCCACGAACTCGGTGGGCTTGCATTCCGTCCGCAAAGCAAGGAGCGGAGCGACTTGCCCAGCTACATCCGCGTCAGCGGAAGTGCCATGAACACGAGCTCGTGGCGCGCGAAGGCGCCCTCCAATTTCGTTAGGCGGCTTCGTGCGCGGCAAGTTCGCGGCGTCTCTTCCACTCGTGGAAGGTGACGGGGGGCTCGAGCCATTCGGCGGCCAGTTCGGGGCCGAACTCGTCGACTAGCCATCGGAGCCACTCAATGCGGAGGATCGTCTCCGGCATAGGTGTCTTCTTCTTGCGGCGCTTCGGCAGGTCGCCGATGCGGGGGCGGGTCTGGATCGTGGGCTTCATTCGAAATCACTCGCGGGCGGGCAAGCGCGGCGGGGACCGTTGCTGTTCGTAATTGAGTACGAGCGAGGTACCCATAGGGGCCGTAAAAAATTCGTATCAACGGCCCGAGCAGCGGGACTGGGGCATCGCTCGACTCACGAGTTTGGACGCCTGGTGGGCGGATTTCTTGCGCCTATTCGAGCGATCGACCGCCATCGACGGTGAGCGTCGTGCCGGTCAGGAATTCGTTGCGAATCGCGAAAAGCACCGATTCCGCCACGGATTCCGGGCCGCCGAGGCGGTCCAGCAGGTTGGCGCGCCGGGCGGCGGCCTCCTGCTGCGCGCTCATGCTCGGGTCGCCGAGAATTGCTCCCGGCGCCACCGCGACAACGCGAACTTCCGGTGCCAGAGCCTTCGCCAGGCCCATGCTGACGCTGGCGAGCGCCCCCTTGGCGGCGAAATAGGCCAACCGGTCGGGGTAGGGCCGGCTAATGCCCCAGTCGGTCAGGTTGACGATGACGCCGGAGCCCGCCGCTTTCATCTGCCGCCCCGCCTGCCGCGCGAGGAAGAACGGGGCGGTCAGGTTGACCTCCAGCGTCCGGTCCCAGTGGTCGTCGTTCATTTCCGGCAGCGAGACGGTCTCGTAGACGGCGGCGTTGTTGACCAGGATGTCGAGGCCGCCCATGACCCTGGAGATTTCGGGAATGATCGCGTCGCGCGCGGCGCGGTCGGCGAGATCCGCCTCGACCACCACGCTGCCCGGGCACTGCGCGCCGAGTTCACGCGCCGCGTCGATCGAATCGTTGCAGTGAATGGCGACGCGCGCACCCGCCTCGCTGAGCGCCTTGGTGATCGCTGCGCCGACTCGCCGAGCGCCACCGGTCACAAGAGCGCGCTTCCCTTTTAGATCCATACTCGCAGCCTAACAGCCCGATGCGGAACGGAGCCTCGAGCGTTCTCACTTCCCCTTGGGCCGAAACGCCTTGCAGAATTCGGGATCGGTTTCGAGGCGCGGCCCTTCGATCAGATCGATGCAGTACGGGATCGCCGGGAACACCGCCAGCAGGCAGTCCTTGATGGCGCGCGGTCGTCCCGGCAGGTTGACGATCAGCGTGTGTCCGCGAGTGCCGGCGATCTGGCGGCTGAGAATCGCGGTCGGCACGAATTGCAGGCTGATCGTTCGCATCAGCTCGCCGAAGCCGTCGAGTATTTTCTCGCATACCGCCTCGGTTGCCTCGGGTGTCACATCGCGCGCCGCGGGACCGGTGCCTCCGGTGGTCACGATCAGGCAGCAGCCCTCGTCGTCGGCCAACTCCGTGAGCGCCGCCTCGATGCGGCCCTGTTCATCCGGGATGACCCGGTAGGCCGGCTCCCAGGGAGAGGTGAGAATCTCCCCCAGGAGCCGTTCGATCGCCGGGCCACCTTCGTCCTCGTACTCGCCGCGGCTGGCGCGGTCCGAGACGGTCAGGATGCCGATGCGGGCGGTCACTTGACCTCGATGCTCGTGCTTTCCATCTTGAGCGTTTCGGTCGTTGCGCCGCTTTGCGAACCACGCGTCTCGAGCGCGTCGAGCACCTCGAGGCCATCGACCACCTCACCGAAGATGGTGTGCTTGCCGTCGAGCCAGGGCGTCTCGACGAAGGTGAGGAAGAACTGGCTGCCGTCCGTGCCGGGGCCCGCGTTGGCCATGCTCAGGATGCCGCGCTTGTTGTGGCGCGCCGAGCCGCCGAACTCGCCCTCGTACTTGTAGCCGGGGCCCGCCATGCCGGTTCCGGCGGGGCAGCCGCCCTGCGCCATGAAGTCGCTGATGACGCGGTGGAAAATCAGGTTGTCGTAGAAGCCGGCGCGCGACAGGTAGATCGTGCTGGCGGCGTGCTTGGGCGCGTCGGCGGTGGCGAGCTTGACCGTGATGCGTCCGTGGTTCGTTTCGATGTGCCAGAGGTATTCCTTGCCCGCCTCGAACCCGACGCTGGGCGGCTTGGGCATGCTCATGCGCCAGCCGTCGGCGCCCTTGTTGATGTTGCTGCTCTGGATGTGCGCGTCGATGGCGCTCAGTACGGGGTCACTCATGGCATTACTCCTCGTTCCAATGGGGTTTGCGTTTTTGAAGGAAGGCCGCGATGCCCTCGCGGCAGTCGGCAGTGGCGCGCGCGCGCGCATTGGCTTCGGCGGCGAGGGCGAGGCCGTCGTCGAGCGGACGGCTGCGCAGCTCCAGGAAGAGATGCTTGGTGCGGGCCACCGCGTTGGGGCTCGTCTTTGCGATTTCAGCGGCGAAGTCCGCGACGCGCGCGGCGAGCGCCTCGGGCTCGACCGCTTCGTTGACGAGGCCGAGCGTCGCCGCCTCGTCGCCCGAAATCAGTCGGCCGGTGAGGCAGAGGTCCCGCAGCACCTTCTCGCCCGCGGTACGCAGCAGGAAGTTGAGAATGATCGCCGGCACGAAGCCGATGCGCACCTCGGTGAATCCGAGCTTCGCGCCGCGCGCCACGAATGCCGCGTCACAGGCGATGGCGAGGCCGGCGCCGCCCGCGATGGCGTGGCCGTTGACGGCCGCGACGACCGGCATCGGATGATCCGCGATCGTCTTGAAGAGCGCCGCGAGTCGCTGCGAGTCGGCGAGGTTCTCCTCGTAGGACGCGCTTTGCATCGCCTCCAGCGCTTTCAGGTCGGCACCGGCGGAAAAGACGCTGCCGGCGCCGGTCAGCGCGACGCATCGTGCGCTGCTTGTCGCGGCGGCCTGCAACTCATCGGTGAGCGCGGTGACCAGCGCGCCGGACAGCGCGTTGCGGACGTCCGGGCGGTTGAGGGTCAGCCAGCGCACCGGCCCCTCGTCGCGGACGAGCACGAGCGCGCTCACGTCTGCAGCACTCCGACGCGGAACGGTTCCAGCTCGGTCTTGTTGGCGGATGCCTCGAGTGCGTCCGAGAGGAACGCGCGCGTCTCGCGCGGGTCGATGATGGCGTCGATCCAGAGGCGGCTGGCGGCGTAGAGCGGGTCGGTCTCCGCTTCGTACTTGTCGCGCACTTCCTTGTGGAACGCGGCCAACTCCTGCTCGTCCAGCTCCTCGCCGCGGCGTTTGGCGGCGGCGGCGCGCACGCCGCTGATGGTGCCGGCCGCCGTCTCCGCGCCCATCACGCAATAGCGCGCCTGCGGCCAGGCGACGATGAAGTTGGGGTCGTACGCCTTGCCGCACATGGCGTAGTGGCCCGCCCCGAACGAGCCGCCCATGATCACCGTGATCTTCGGCACAATGCTGTTGGAGACGGCGTTGACCATCTTCGCGCCGGCGCGAATGATGCCCGCTTTTTCCGAATCGGGGCCGACCATGAAGCCGTTGACGTCGTGCAGGAAGACGAGCGGGATCTTGCTCTGGTTGCAGTCCATGATGAACCGCGCGGCTTTGTCGGCGCTGCTCGAGTAGATCACGCCGCCCATTTCCCAGGGCTTGCCGGGATCGCGCACATGTGACTTCTGGTTGGCGACGATGCCGACCGACCAGCCGTCGATGCGGGCGAAGGCGCACACGATCGTCTTGCCGTAGTCGGCGCGGTACTCGGTGAACGCGCTGTCATCCACCACGCGGGCGATCACATCGCGCACGTCGTACTGCTGCATCGGATCCGTAGGCACGATCGCGGCGAGATCCTCCGCGTCGAGTTTCGGCTCCACCGTCGCGTCGCGTCTGTAGGGGGCCGGGGGCGGCGGCGCGAGCGTCGAGGCGAGCGTGCGCAGCCGTTGGATGCAGGCGTCGTCATCGACCTCCTTGAAGTCGATCGTGCCGGAGATGGCGGCGTGCAACTCGGCGCCGCCGATTTCCGACGCGGTGAACTTCTTGCCGACCGCCTTGGCGACGAGATCGGGTCCGGCGAGGAACAGGCCGCTGCCCTTGGTCATCAATACCGTGTCGCACATGATCGGCAGATAGGCGCCGCCCGCCACGCACATGCCCATGATGGCGGCGATCTGGGGAATGCCCTGCGCGCTCATCACGGCGTTGTTGCGGAAGACCCGGCCGAAGTCGTCCTGGTCGGGAAAGACCTCGTCCTGCATGGGCAGGTTCACGCCCGCTGAATCGACCAGGTAGATCGTCGGCAGGTGCGTCTGGAGCGCGATGTTCTGGTTACGGATGACCTTCTTCGCGGTGATCGGGAAGAAGGCGCCGCTCGCGACTGTCGCGTCGTTGGCGATCACCATGAACAGGCGGCCGGCGATGCGCGCCAGGCCGGTGATCGTTCCCGCGGCGGGCGCCTTGCCGGCGTACATGCCGTGGCCCGCATGGATGCCGAGTTCGCGGAACTCGCTGCCCTCATCGACGAGGCGCGTGATGCGTTCGCGAGCCGTCAGGCGCCCCTTCTTGTGCTGCGCCTCGATGCGACGCGGGCCACCCCCCTCGCGCGTTTTGTTTTCGACCGTGCGGATCTCGACGAGCTTGGAGAGGACGAGTTGCCGGTTCGCCTCGTAGGTCGCTCCCTTCCTCGCATCGTCATCGATTTTGCTGTCGAAAGGCTGGTGCGGGATGGGGGTCGAAAGTTCGTGCATGGGAGAGGCGGCAAGATACCACCGGGCACTTGGAGGGGCCATTTAGCGGGCAGATGTGCGGCACGGCTGCCGCAAACGACCCGCAGAACTGTCTGCCAACACCCGACTTACGGTGAACCGGAGGCGAAGCTACTTCGCACGGCGACCCAGAGGCCGTCGCCTAGGGGCACGATGACGGACTCTAGGCGGGGGTCGGCGGCGATCTGGTCGTTGAACGCCTTGACGGCTGCGGCTTCGGGGTCGGTGGGGTTGGCATCGAATAGCTGGCCGAAAGCGAAGGCGTTGTCCACGAGGATCAGGCCGCCCGGGCGGACGATGCGCAGCGCCTGCTCTAGGTATTGCGGATAGCTCGCCTTGTCGGCGTCCAGGAAGGCGGCGTCGGCGGAGTCGTCGGGCAGGCGGGGGAGCACATCCATCCCGGCGCCGTGGATGGCGTCGATGCGCGCGGCGACATCGGATGCCGCGAATGCATCGCTTGCGAACGCGTAGTGGGCCGCGTCGAGTTCGATGGTTGTGACCCGACCGTCTTCGGGCAGTGCGCGCGCCATCGCGATGGCGGAGTATCCGGCCAGCGTGCCGACCTCGATCACCTGCTTGGCACGTGCCGCGCGCAGCAGCACCTGCATGAACGCCGCCTGCTCGGGGGCGATGTGGATGGGGGGAATGCCGGCCGCCTCGGCGCGCCCGCGCAGGTCGCGCAGGAACTCGTCTTCGGGTGTCGCGCGTGCGGCGATGTAGGCGAAGTGCTCAGCGGTGACGAGGGTGGATTCGGCGGACATGGAGCCTCAGAGGGTGTGAATAAATCCATCTGGCTTCGGCCGGCTGCGCTTCCGCGTGGACTGCGCCGCGCCAACGAAGCAGCCAGTATAGCTATACGGTCTCATACAGCCCTCGTCGGCGCGGCTTGCCACACACAAGCTCGCTCGCCCTCGGGCCGACGATGGATTGATTCACAACCTCTCATTTCTTCAAGACGACGAGCGAGCGCTCGGAGACCACGAGATGCCCCTCGTTCACCAACGGTCCGGCGCCCGCCTCGTGGAAGTCCTCGGGCGGAGGGGCTGCGGTGTCCGCGACGATACGGCAGGTGGCCGGAACGTCGAAGCCGCAGGTTTCGGAAGAGAGATTGACCAGCACGATCAGCCCGTCGATCGCGTAGCCGAAGCGCCCCGGCGTGCTCTCCCAGTCGACCGCATGGCCGTCCGGGCCGAACCAGTGCACCTCGCCCTCCTCATGGAAGCGGTGCGTGCGCAGCTCCGCGCGAAGTTGCGCCACGCCGCGCACGAAGCGCAGGAAATCGGCGTCGTGCTCGACACCGTTCCAGTCGATCCAGCGGTCGTGGCAGTACCCGTTGTTGTTGCCGTCCTGGGTGCGTCCGAACTCGTCGCCCGCCAGCAGCATGGGTACGCCCTGCGCCAGCAGCAGCGATGCCATCAGGTTGCGTCGCGATATCGCGCGACGGATCAGGATGTCGGGATCGTCGGTCTCACCCTCGACGCCGTGGTTGTTGCTCGGCTCGTGGTTGCGTCCGTCGCGTCCGTCCTCGCCGTTCGAGTCGTTGTGTTTCTTGTCGTATGCGACGACATCGGCCAGCGTGAACCCGTCGTGCGCGGTGATGAAGTTGACGCCGCGCAGCGGTCCGGCGTCGAACATGTCGGAACTGCCGGTGAGCCGTCGCGCGAGGGTTCCGCCGCCGTGCCCATCCTCCAGCCAGCCGCGGCGTACGTCATCGCGGAACGAGTCGTTCCAGACGCACCAGCGTTCGTTGCCGGGCCA
>CBDURV010000227.1:0-6738 GCA_965369495.1 uncultured bacterium | reverse complement strand
CCGGGCGGCGCGAAGTTCTCGCGCAAGCAGATCGAGGCGTTCCAGGCCAAGGCCGCCACCCACGGCGCCAAGGGCCTCGCCTGGATGAAGGTCACGGCCGACGGGGCCAGCGGCCCGATTTCGAAATTCTTCACGGACGGCTCGCTGGTGCAGGCGATGGGGGGCGAAGAGGGCGACCTGCTCGTCTTTGTCGCCGCTCCCAGCACCGATGTCGTGGCGTTTTCGCTGGGCGCGGTGCGCGCGGCGGTCGCCGAGGCGCTCGATATGGTGCCGAAGGACGGCTTCGCGGCCTGCTTCGTCGTCGATTTCCCGATGTTCCATGAGAACGACGAGGGTGGCTGGGAACCCGCGCATCACCCCTTCACGATGCCCGCCGAAGAGGACTGGGAGCTGCTCGAGACCAACCCGGGCAAGGTGCGGGCGCTCTCGTATGACCCCGTGCTGAACGGCGTGGAACTGGGCAGCGGCTCGATTCGAATCCACCGCGCGGACCTGCAACAGCGCGTCTTCAAAGCGATGGGGCTGACGCCCGAGTTCGCCCAGGAGCGCTTCGGATTCCTGCTGGACGTGCTGAAGTTCGGCGCGCCCCCGCATGGCGGCATCGCGCTGGGCCTCGACCGTATTGCCATGCTGCTTTGCGGCGAAGAGTCGATTCGCGAGGTAATCGCGTTCCCCAAGACGAGCAAGGCGGTCGATCTCATGTCCGACTCGCCCTCCGCCGTCGAGCCGGAACAGCTGGAAGAGCTTGGTTTGGACCTACGTCAGGATGTGGACCCGCAGGGTCCAGTGGTATAGTGACCGCGCCTATGGTTCAGCATTGCTCATGAGCGCCCCGGTGCGCGTCACGCTCCCCGATGGAAATGCCGTCGAGGTCGAGCGCAACTCCACTCTCGCTGACGTCGCCCTGAAGATCGGTCCCGGGCTGGCGCGTGCCGCGATCGGTGCGTACTGGAACGGGGAGCTGACGGCACTCGAGCAGAAGGTGCGCGAGGATGGCTCGGTCAACTTCATCACCAAGAAGAGCGACGACGCGATTCGCATCGTGCGCCACTCCGCCGCTCATCTGCTGGCGGCCGCCGTGCAGGAACTCTTCCCCGATGCGCAACTCGGCTTCGGCCCGCCGACGGACAACGGCTTCTACTACGACTTCGTCGTGGACGACCCGTTCACGCCGGAGGATCTCGAGGCGATCGAGAAGAAGATGCGCGAGATTGCCAAGCAGGGACTGCCCTTCGAACGCGTCGAAATGGACTCCGAGGCGGCCACCGCGGAACTCGATCGTCTGGGCTACAAGCTCAAGGCGGAGTACATGCGCGAACTCGTCGCCTCGGGCGAAGAGATCAGCTTCTACACCAATGGCGACCGGAACGGCGACCGGTTCTCGGACATGTGCCGCGGACCGCACGTGAAGGGTTTTGGGAACATTCCCGCCTTCAAGATCATGAGCGCGTCGGGCGCGTACTGGCGCGGCGACGCGGCTGGTCTTCCGATGCAGCGCATCCACGGCACGGCGTTCAAGTCGCAGGGCGACCTCGACGACTACCTCGCGATGCTGGAAGAGGCGAAAAAGCGCGACCACCGCAAGCTCGGTCCGCAACTCGATCTCTTCAGCTTCCACGAGGAGGCGCCCGGCTTCCCCTTCTGGCACGAAGGCGGCACCACGCTCTGGCGCGAAATCGAGGGGCTCGTGCGCGAGGAGCTGCTGGGCCGCGGCTACAAGGAGATCCGCACGCCGCTCATCCTCACGGACGAGCTGTGGAAGAAGTCGGGCCACTACGACCACTACCGGGACAACATGTACTTCGTGGAGAAGGACGAGCGTCAGTACGCCGTCAAGCCCATGAACTGTCCCGGCTGTTGTCTGATCTACGGCACCGGCCTGCGCTCGTACAAGGAGCTGCCGCTGCGCATGGCGGAGTTCGGCATGGTGCACCGCTACGAGCTGTCGGGCGTGCTGCATGGCCTCTTCCGCGTGCGCGGTTTCGTGCAGGACGACGCGCACGTCTACTGCACGTCGGAGCAGATCGAGACCGAGGTCATCGACTGCCTCGACATGCTCAAGGTCGTCTACACCGCACTCGGCTTCGGCTACGAGGGCGTCAAGATGTACCTCTCCACCCGCCCGGAAAACCGGATGGGCGAAGAAGAGCTGTGGGATCGCGCCGAGGCGTCGCTCAAGGGCGCGCTCGAGACGTCGGGCCACGCCTACGAGCTGAACCCCGGCGACGGCGCCTTCTACGGCCCCAAGATCGATGTCGTGTTGACGGACAGCATCGGTCGCGACTGGCAGTGCGGCACGATCCAACTCGACTTCCAGATGCCGCAGCGATTCGGCCTGGACTACGTCGGGCAGGACGGCGCCCGCCACACGCCGGTCATGATCCACCGCGCGATCCTGGGCTCCATGGAGCGCATGGTCGGCATTCTGATCGAGCACTACGCCGGCAAGCTGCCGGTCTGGATGGCGCCGATTCAGGCGATCCTGTTGCCGATTACCGACAAGTCGGTCGCGTACTGCGACGAGGTCGAGGCGCGCATGAAAGAGGCGGGGCTGCGGGTCGAAACCGACCGGCGCGGCGACAAGATCGGCTCGAAGATTCGAGACGCGATCGAGCGCAAGATGCCCTACCTGCTGGTCGTGGGCGAGCGCGAGTCGGAGGCCGGTACGGTCGCCGTGCGCATGCGCGGCGGCGAGGACCGCGGCGCCATTTCCGTTGATGAAGTTATTGAAGAGATCCGCGGATTGCATCGTTCCCGCGGTTCCGCTGTAAACGCAACCCAGTAGCAGAGGTACTAGAGATTCCCAGGCGGCCCCATCACTCCAAGCAGACCCGATTGCGCGGTCCGCGAGTCAACGAACGAATCCGCGCCCGAGAGGTGCGAGTCATCGGCGCCAACGGCGATCAGATCGGCGTGTTTCCCGTATCGGAAGCGCTGCGCATGGCGCTGGATGCCGAACTCGATCTCGTCGAGGTGGCGGCCGACGCCCGTCCCCCGGTGTGTCGCATCCTCGACTTCGGCAAGTTCAAGTACGAGCAGAAGAAGAAGGCGCGCGAGCACAAGAAGCCGCAGAACAAGCTCAAGGGCATGCGTCTGCGGCCCAAGACCGACAAGGGCGACCTGGAATACAAAACCAACCGCGCCCGCGAGTTCCTCGCAGAGGGCGACACGGTCATGTTCACCGTCATCTTCCGCGGCCGCGAATTGGCTCGTACCGACCTCGGTACGGACCTCCTCAAGCGCGTGGCGGAACTGCTGTCGGACGTGGCGAAGGTGCAGAAGATGGCCCACATGGAAGGCCGTCGCATGCATATGATTTTGGCGAAGAAATAGCGTGAGGGGCAACCGCCCCTCAATCCAGACCCTTCGCGCTATTTCTTCTCCAAAATGTGCTCATGGCCCAACCGCTTACGCGGTTGGAGCTGTGGCAAAGAAGTAGCGGGAGCTACTTCTTCGCCAAGATGTGCTGCCGGCCCAACCGCTGCCGCGGTTGGAGCTGTGCAAGGTACTGCGCTTCGCTCCGTGCCTTGCTTCGCGAACGTAGGACTGTGGGGGCGGCGAGCCCCCACAGCATGAGGTGCCGTCGGGCTAACGTCCCTCCGCCTTGGCGTTCACGAGCAGGATGCGTTTGACCTCGGCGATGCAGTCCTTGTTTGCTTCGACGTGGTGGCCGCTGTTGACCACCAACTCGCTGGCGGCGCCGTCGAGGTGCGCGCTCGAGTAGGGCACGGTGCCATCCGTTTTCGGATTCTTGAGATTGCCGTTGTGGTCTCCGGCGACCGTATGAAACGGAATGCCCGCGCGGAACGGCACCTTGAGCAACGCTAGGAGGTACGAGTTGCCCTCCTCCAGGTTCTTGATGCTCGTGCCCTTCGTGTCGAACCACTTCCTCACTTCGGGCCGCATGATCGGTGAGTACTGCTCGTAGAACGCCACGCGCAGTTCCTCCATCTCGTCCGACTCGACCGACATCGTCTTGCCCAGTCCGCCGATCAGGCCGCTGGACGTCGGCGATCCGCGGTGGGGAGTTGCCAGGAAGATCATCCGGTTCAGCTTTGGATCGGACTTGAGGAGGAACGCGGAGGCGGCCACCCTGCCGGCAGCGCCGGAGAAGTCCGCTTGATCGGCGGGCTTCGTGAAATAGGTGTTCCAGACGATCGTGCGGTCGTCTTGCGCGAGCGTCTTGATCAGGAGCCCTCCCATGCTGTGGGCGACGGCGACGTATCCACTGGACCGTGCGCCGGGCGCTTGCTTGTCGAACCACTTCCAGAACTCGGCGACGTTCTGGTGGAAGTCCAGTTCGATCAGCGGCAGCGGGAACCCGGTCATGTAGCGGTAGTAGACGATCTGGTAGCGCTTGCGGATTTCCGGATCGCCGTAGAGTTCGTTGACGAGGTTGAGGAAGGCGTGGGGAGAGGATCGCAGGCCGTGTACGAACATGACCGGTATGCGGTTGGGATCGGGAATCTCCAGACACGCCATTCCGGCGCGGGCGTAGTTGCTTTCATCCTGCGAGAACGACGAATGGCGCGCGGAACTGTCCATGCGCTCGCGGAAGGCCAGCGTCGCCGTGTAGTCTGCCTCGAGCGTCATCGGCTGTCCGAACACGTCCGCCTTGGGCGTTGCCAACGGGTCATGTAGTTCGAGCACGGCGGCCTCGCCGTCGAAACGCAGGATCGCGGTGAAGCCGATGGCCGTGTCGTGCAGTCCGAGATACGGGATCTTCGGTTCCTGGCCCTCCACGTACTTCGCGACGCCGAGGACCGGGCCGCCGATGCCCTTCGTCCTGTACGAAGTCCACATCGCGCTTGACGATTCGCCCCACGCGGGGCCGAAGTGATCGAGTTTGCCGATGTCCATCCGCTTGCAGTCAGTTCGGACGACGAGGTCGCCCGTCTGCCACGGCATCGCCACGTTGCCGGTCTTGGAGCGCGCCACCGTGAAGGCCACGCAGCAATGGTTGTAAATGTTGCGGGCACGTTCTTTCGTCGCGGTGTCCGCGCCCTTGCCAAGCGACGTGGCCGCGTTCCACCGCCAGATGTCGCGCGCGCCCAGTATGTAGCCGCTGGTGGTTGCGCTCAGGAGCCGGATCTCGGCCGCCTGGACCCACAATCCGGGCTGTTCGCCCGCTTTCGCCAGCTCCTCGATCTTGGCGGCTGATTCGGCCGCCGGCAGCTGTTTCCAGCCGTGTTTGAGCAGTGTCACGTTGACGGGGGCGCTGTACGAGCGGGAACCCAGGCCACTCGCCTTGCGGTAGTGCTTGACGATCCAGACGGAGTCGTGCCCCCCGCTGGTGCTCGTGCAGGAGGCAAGAACGAGCGCGAGGAGAAGAATAGATCTCTTCATTCACGCACACTACAAGGGCACGCCGACGGGTGCAGCTGTCCATAGTTACAGCGGGGGCGCATCGTCACCGTTGGTATCTGCCTCTAGACTGCGTTCGAACATGACGACATCGCGAAAGGTGACCTACGACTCCTCCAGCGAGTTCCAGCAGGCGTTGCGGGCCCGCGTGGAACGCTACTTCCGCATGACGGGGCGCTCGTCGCGGGACAACCTGCGGATGTACGCGAAGACAGCGATCATCCTCGCCGCGTTCGCGACGATCTACGCGCTGCTCGTTTTCGCCGCGTCGGCATGGTGGCAAGCGGTGCTGCTTTCGGTAGGCATGGGTGTCGCCATCGCGGCCGTGGGGTTCAACGTGCAGCATGACGGGGGCCACGGCGCGTATTCGCGTGTTGGCTGGATCAACCGCCTGATGGCGTTCACGCTCGACCTGATGGGGGGGAGCAGCTACATCTGGGCGCGCAAGCACAACGTCCAGCATCACACGCATACCAACGTCGCCGGGCACGACGAGGACATCGAACTGGGCCCGCTCGCCCGTTTCTCGCCGGAGCAGCGACGCTTTCGCCACCACCGCCTTCAGCACCTCTACATGTGGCCGCTGTACGCGGTCATCGTGCCGAAGTGGAACTTCCAGGACGACTGGACCCAGCTCATCCGCGGCCGCATCGGCAACCACAAGATGATGCGACCCAAGGGGCTCGAGCTCGTGCAGTTCGTGCTTGGCAAGATCGTCTGGTTGACGCTCGCGTTCGTCATTCCGATCGTGCTCCATCCGGTCTGGGCCGTGATCGTCTGCTACCTGATCGCGGCGGGCACGGCCGGCATCATTCTGAGCATCGTGTTCCAGCTTGCCCATGTCGTGGAGGAGACGCACTTCCCGACGCCGCATCCCGAGACGGGCCGCATCGAAACGCCGTGGGCGATTCACCAGGTGCAGACGACCGCCGACTTTGCGCGCGGCAATCGCGCTCTCTCCTGGTTTGTCGGTGGCCTCAATTTCCAGATCGAGCACCACCTCTTCCCGCGCATCTGCCACGTGCACTACCCGCAGATCGCGCGCATCGTCGAGAAGACGTGCCGCCAGTACGGAATCCGCTACCAGGCGTTTCCCACGGTTCGCTCGGCGCTGCGTTCACACTATCGCTGGCTGCGCGAGATGGGCCGCCCGCTTCCGAGCTAGTCCGGGAGCGGACGATCCGCCTGGAAGCCGGCGTAGTCGATGCCGGTCAGGTCGGCCATGTCGCGTTTCCATGTCGCGATGTCGTCGCCGTTGAACTTGCCGAGGTGGTCGTGCCCGCAGGCGCGCGCCATGACCTGCATCATGGTCACCGCGGCGCCGAAGAAGCGGGCGACGCGTTGCGAGGCGTCATCGACGTTGATCAACGCGCG
>CBDURV010000226.1:0-6763 GCA_965369495.1 uncultured bacterium | reverse complement strand
CGCCGCCGCCGCCGCCGCCGCTCCCGCTCCGGCTGGCCGCCAACGTGCGTTGCGCTTCGGCCTCGTCGATGAGCTGTACGCCCAGGTCGTCGAGGAACATGATCAGTGTGTCCAGCTTCTCGTGCGAAACGAGGTCTTCCGGGAGTACCCGGTTGATTTCCTCGTAAGTGAGAAACCCGCGCTTGCGGCCCTCATCGATGAGAAGCCGGACATCGGGGTCGAAGTGTTCAAGATTCATCGGTCTGCTTCGGTCCGCTCTCCGGGGTTCGAGATGCTTCGTGCACGCTTGACCGCCTCGAGACTATTGCTCTGACGGGCCTCGTCCAGTTGCGCACGCCGCAGCAACTGCTCAAGGTCCATCTCCGCATGAGCCACCACATCCTCTGAGGGTCTCAGAAGTTGCAGCACCAGCAATGTCTCGCTCGACTCGGCCAGCATGTCCCGCAGGGCGTCCCGGTTGATGGATTCTCCACCCTGTCGCAATGTATGAACGGCACCCGCGATCCGACACAGATCGGGGTCCTGAAATGAGGCCGCCGGATAACGCGCCGAGATCCGGTCCCAAGAGGACGGATCGGCCAAAGCGGCCTCCAAAAAGTGAATTTCCGCGTGCCGAACCCGCTTGGGCACCTCCACGCGCGGTTCCGGAGCCTGCGGGGTGGATTCCCCCCGGAACGGGGAGTTTTCCCCATCGGGAATCTCCTCTCCGTCCGCCGGCTCCGTCCAGTCCGGTCCCGATTCTCCCTGCGGAGCGGCCGGTCCCTTCGGAGCGTCCTTGGCAATGGCAGCAGGCCGCTGGGCACGGTCCGCCCGTTCCTGACGCTCGGCCAGCAGGTTGCGCAAAATCGACTCCGACACTCCAAGACGCTCTGCAAGCAACTTCAGGGCCATCTCACGGCGAATCGGCTTCTGCATGCGCACGATGATGTCGATCATCTCGCGCGCCGCGCGCTCTCCGCCGTCGATCGTGCCCAGATCGTGCTTCGAAGCGAGGCACCCGATGCGGTAGTCGAGCAGCGACTGCGCCCGCTCCAGGATCGCTTCGAGCGCGGTCGGCCCTTCCCGGGTGAGCAGATCGGCGGGATCCTGGCCGGAGGGCAAGATCGCCACGCTCGCCTCGACCTCTTCCACCAGCAGCAGGTCGGCGGCCCGCTCGGCCGCCCGGCGCCCCGCTTCGTCGCCGTCGTAGAGCAGGTAGACGGGCACGCCGAAGCGGCGCAGATTGCCGGCGTTTTCCACCGTAAGCGCGGTCCCGAGAGCGGCCACGGTTTCCGGGAATCCCGCCTGCCGGCAGTGCATCACGTCCGTGTAGCCCTCGCAAACGAGCAGGCGGCCCGCCCGGCGCGCGGCTCCCCGCGCGAGGTCCTGCCCGTAGAGTTCACGACTCTTCTTGAAGAGTTCCGTATCGGTCGAGTTCATGTACTTGGGGCCGCCGTCCTCGAGCGCGCGTGCGCCGAACCCGATCACGCGGCCGCTGCGGTCGCGAATGGGAAACATCACGCGGCCGCGGAAAAAATCGAAGCGGTGCCCCTTGTCGTTGACTCGCACCAGTCCCGCGCGCTCCAGGATGTCGAGCGAAAAGCCCTTGGCCTGCCCATACTCGAGCAGCGAGTGCGGACCGTCGAAGACGTCGCGAGAAAACCCGACACCGTACTCCTCGAGCGATTGCGCCGTGAACCCGCGATCGGCCAGGTAGCGCCGCGCCTCATCGCCCGCCGGCAGGTCGGTGAGGATCTTGCGGAAATAGTGCGCGGCGAAGTCGAGGGCAGCGCGCATCGCCTCCAACCGGCGCTGGCGTTCCGCGTCCTCGGGGGTCGATTTGGGCTCCGGAAGCGCAATGCCCGTCTGCCGCGAAACTTCCTCGAGCGCTTCGCGGAAGCTCAATCCGCCGCGCTTCATGAGGAAGTCGAAGACGCTCCCGTGCTCCTGGCACCCGAAACAGTGGTAGCCGCCGTCATCGGGGTAGACGTGGAACGAGGGCGTCTTCTCGTCGTGGAACGGGCAGCACCCCTTGTGGGATCTACCGGAGCTCTTGAGGGGCGTGTAGGCGGAGACGATCTCGACGATGTCCGCCTGCTCTCGGAGCCTCTGGATCACGTCCTCGGGAATGCGCGCCAACCGTCTCCTCGCCAGCCAGTGTGAACCGGCTTCCCCATTCGAACCCACCCCCGGGTTCGAGTAACGGGAAGCCACCCAGTTTCACTCACGTTGGCGGGACCGTCAAGAGGCCCAGCCAAGCCTCGGGCACGACGTCTTCGGGCCGGGCGTCGGGCCGAATCCCCGCCGCCTCCAGCGCTTCGGCGCCGACCGTCTTGCGCAGCATCTTGCGCCGATGCAAAAACGCGCGCTGCAGGAGGTCCGGCAGGCCCGCCTCGCGCAGGCTGAGCGCCCGCGCGGGGTCGCCGGGAACGATGCGCAACAGGGCGGATTCGACCCTCGGCTGCGGCCAGAAGACCTGCGGCGGCACATCCCGGACAACGCGCGCCTCGGTCGCCAGGAGCCCGATCGCCACCGCCATGGGGCCGTATGCCGACGTGCCGCTGGTGGCCGTGAAGCGCTCCGCGGCCTCGCGCTGCACGAGCACGGTGATCTCCTCGATCGGAAGGCCCGACCAGAGCATGTTGGCGAGCACCGGCGTCGCGATGTTGAAGGGCAGGTTGGAAACGAGCTTGAGAGTCAGGCCCGACGAGCACCAGGCATCGAGAATCGTTTGGTTGAGGGCGTGTTTGCCCCGCAAGATGTCCTCGCCGATGAACTGCACGCTCTCGGGCCACGCGCGCAGGCCGCGCGTCAACTCCTGCAGGCGCGGATCGATGTCGCACGAGACGAGCGCGCCCGCCCGGTCGGCCAGCGAGTCGGTCAGGATGCCGGTGCCGGTGCCGATCTCCAGCACCGCATGGCGTTGCTCCACGCCAGCGTCCCGCACGATCGCGTCGATCATGTTGCCGTCCACGAGGAAATTCTGGCCACGCATGCGGCGCGGACCGAGTCCGTGGGCGGCCAGCAGGGCCTGCACCGCGTGGCGCGTGCGCGGAACCGTCAAGTCAGCCTGCTCGCGAAACGGTCAGGGTGCCTGAAATGACCGGCGCCGCCAGCACGTCGGTCAGCGCGACGGCCGGATCGCCCACCGAGGAAAACGCAACGATGTCGGCAGAACGCACTTCGGTCTCGAACGTCACGCTGCCCGCATCGGCGCTGAACGGCGTCCGGCAGGGCGGAGCGGGAGCGTCGCCGCCACCACCGCTGCATGCCAGCGGCAGCAGGACCAGCGCCAGCAGCGCCGCCGAGCGCGCTTGGCGCCGCACCAAGAGCAGCGGCAACACGAGCAGCGACGCCCACCACGCGGACAATCCGGAGGGTGCGGCAGCGAGCGCGGGCACATCGACCGAATAGGTGACCAGCAGCGTCTCCTCCGAGCCGGTGCGAACGACGAGATCGAGATCGTCGAAAGTCGCAACGCCGTCGTTGGCACCGAAGGTCGTCGAGCCGACAACCGGTTCGCCGCTATCGAAGCGCCCGTTGCCGTTGCGGTCGAGGACCAGCCGGACCGCCGATAGGTGGTCGCGTTCGTTGCCTGTCCCGCTGCCGCGGACGCTGAGGCGATCGATCCAGAGTTCCTCGTGGCTCCCGGCCACCGCTTGCAGGCCGATGATCGCCACGTCGCAACTCGGGCTGCCGACCGAGCGATCCACCAGCGAACCCGGAAGCGGCTCGATGCGGGGCGGACGCACGTTGGCGGCGGGCGCGAGGCTGAGTCCGCTTCCGGCGAGCCGCACGGAGTAGGCGCCGCTGCCCGCAGACGTGCCCGCCAGACCACGCGCCGCGATGCCGATCGTGTAGACACCGCTCTGCTCGAGCGGGTGCGTGAGGCTCGCGCTGGATCCGAAACTCGGTTCCGCGAGCGCTTCGCGGGCGAAATTCGAGGGGCGGTAAAGACCGATCTGGGGCGTGAAGCCGACGCCGTCCACGCGCAGCGAGACGCTCTGCCCGACGCTGCCCTGGAAGACGAAGAAGTCGGTGTGGTGCAGCGAGTCGCTGTTGTCGGGAACGCGCGCATCGCCGTTGCCGAGCGCGCCGGAGAGCGTCTGGCCGTCGAGGATCGGGCGCGCATTGAGCAGGAAGTCGACTCCCGCGGTGTCGCGTTCGGCGCGCACCTGGACCGGTGTCGCGACAACCGCGTCGTCGTTGGCCGGATCATAGGTGTCGCCGCGCTGCCAGAGTTCATCAACCGCCAGGACGAAGGGGTCCGAGCCGAGCGATCCGTTCGAGCTGGAGAGCGACTCCGCCCGGACCCCGCCGCGCCCGTTGACCGTCTCGATCAGGACGCGATAGGCGCCGGCAGGCAGATTGGGAATCGTGTAGCGCCCCAGACCACTTCCGTCCGCGTCGGTCAAGACACCTACATGACTGATCTTGGGGCCACTAACGCTGACCGCGCGCACGGCGATCTGGTTAATGGACGCGCCCGAGAGCGCACGCACGCGCCCCGAAATGGAACCGCGTTGAATGACGGCGTCCGCGTACCGGAATCGAAGCGCCGCTTCGTCGTCCAGTTCGAGCGTGGTCCCTTCCTGCGGCCGGATGGGAAGCCGGAACGGAAAGAGCGTCGGGATCTGCGCGGGAGTCGCCGGCAGGAGGCCGTCGGAGGCGGAACTGGTCATGCCCACCGCGGTGTGGCCGATGCCCACCACGTGACCCAACTCGTGAAGCAACGTGCCGCGGAACAGATCCAGGCGCGTGGCGCCCGAGCCACCCGGCGGCGTCAACGCCCCCGGCTGCGTATTGATGATGATCAGCACATCGAGGATCTCGGCGTTGCCGCCGTTCACGATCTTGAGCGTGATACCGAGCACGCCCGACGCAAGCCCGTAGTCGGCGAGGATCGATCCGTCGTCGTCGAAGGCGACCTCGTAGGTGGTGTTGGTGAAGATGCCGAACGTCTCCTTGGCCGTCGACCCGTTGTAGGGTCCGCCAGCAATGGCCGAGCCGAAGACCTGGCGCGTGCCGGGGACCGCGTTCCACTGGTTCATGAGCGCCTGGGTCGTCGCCACGGGGGACGAAACGCCGCTCACGGCCTCCGTATCGATGCGAAGGTCCATGGGCAGCCGGCTGCTGGAAACCCGCTCATAGATAAATCCGCCGTTCTGCGGCCGATTGGCCACCAGGAACGCGCCGGAGGAGGCGGTCAGCGCCAGCAGCGCGACCAGCCGGATAATGGTGCTCCTCACTTGCCGGCGTCCTTCTTGTCGCCAGCCTTGACGCGCTTCAACTCCTTTTTGCAGGCGGCGCGGAAGCGGTCGAGCCCGATGCGTTTGGCCTTGGCTGCCTTGAGGTCCGCAAATCCGGTGACCGCGTCCCGCAGGTAGCGCACACCCTGCTTGTCGCGACCGAGACGCACCATCCCGCGCCGGGCGGCGACCACCGTCGGGAAACCGGCGCGGTTGCGCTTGCCCAGCAGCAGAATCGACTCCTCGCCGGCGCGAAACCTGGGCATCCCGACGACCACGGTGCGCACGCCGTCCGCCTCGCCACCCACCAGCCGCAACTCGATGGTTGAGCCGGCCGAACGCCCCTTGATGTCCTCGACGAGTCGGAGACGAACGACGGTGTAGACGAGTCCACTGCGCCGATCGCGCTCGGTACGACAACCGTCGCAGCGCACGACACAGACGCGTTCCGCGCGGCGTGTCAGTTCGGCCGTCGTCACGCGCTCGAACGTCGTCGCGGTCAGCGGCGGCGCGACCAATAGAAAGGCGAGAAGCGGCAGTCGAAGGTGCATGAGCAGAGGATTATAGACGGCGTACCGAGGAGGGTCGGACACCTCAACCGTTCTTCCGCTTAAGAAACTCCGTCCAGCGCCCCGGGTTGCGACCGTACTTTTTTCCGTATCGCCGCTCGAGCGCCGCCAATGCGGAAATCCAGATCGAGGCATCGTCGGAGCGCATCGCATCCACCATGTATAGGTCCGCGTCCACGTGCCGCGTCTCATGCAGAATCAGCGCGGCGCGGAATCGCAGCGCGACATTGGGATCCTGCCGGACAAACGTGGCCGCCGCCGCCGCCGCACGGGGATCGCCGACCCCGCCGAGCGCATCGAGCGCCGCGCGACGGACCAGGGCGTTTTCGTGCTTAAGCCAACGCGCCACGTGATCGCGCTCACCGATCTGCACGAGTGCCGACGCGGCGGCGGCCAGCACGCGCGCATCCTTGTCGCGTTCGACCAGCGCCTTGAGCCACGCGGCGCGCTCTTTCCAGCGCACGCCCCCGATGGCCAGCACGACCGCCACCCGCACCCGCCAGGCGCGCAGCGCGTCGCTCGCCTCCAACTCCCCCACTGCCTTCCGCACGTCCTCGTCCCAGCCGAGTTGCGTGAACGCACCCAAGACGGCGGCGCGCAGGGCCGAGGCGTGGTCATCGGAATCGAACCGGAAGGCGGCCCAGAGCGCCTTGCGCTGGCCCGCGTCGCCCAGCCTTCCGAGCGCGGCGGCGGCGGCGGCGCGCACCGCGAGCGACGGATGCTCGAGGAACGGCAGCACAAGACGCCCGGCGTAACGTCCGCCACAGCGACTCAGCGCGAGCAGCATGTCGCGCAGGATCGTGGGAACCTCCTCGATCTTGATGGCGCGCGCGAGGAACGGCGTAGCGCGTTCGTCGCCCCAGCTGCCCAGCGTACGCGCCGCGGCGCCACGCACGTGCGCGTCCACATCGCCGAGCGCCACCAGCATGGCGGCCAGTGCGCGCTGGGGCGGCGCGTGTTCGAGCA
>CBDURV010000225.1:0-6764 GCA_965369495.1 uncultured bacterium | reverse complement strand
CGCCGAACTCGACGGCCGCGACATCGTCGTCAACATCGCGACCGAGCGCCGGCGGTAGCGCCCGGCCGCTCGGCATTCCGAATCTCCAGCATTGCGGGGATCGGGGGCCGCCCGCCGTCGCCCGCTGCGCGGGCTATGGCGGGCAAATCAAGAAGAGCACACCCTTCGGTGTGCTCTTCTTGATTTGGAGGCGGCGGTCGGAATCGAACCGACGATGGCGGATTTGCAATCCGGTGCCTTACCACTTGGCTACGCCGCCGTTTTGGTGTGAGCCGGGCATTTTCGCTGGAATCCCGGGATTTACAAGATTGGGCCGGCAGACTCAGGCTCGGCCTTGGGCTTTGGGCTCTGAGCTTTGCGCCGCGACCTGTCAGCACCCTTGCATGCGACCGCGATGGGGCCTCCGTTGCTCTGGAGGCCGTTGCGGCGACTGTCGAGGCCCCATCCTGACCGTCGCGCACGAGCGTGGCCTGGTTGTTCCGCAAAGCTCAGAGCCCAAAGCTCAAAGCCGATGAAGAACGTCTCCCCCAACCATCGTGAACACGCACTTCACCTCGGGGTCCCCCAAACTGTCGTAACCCGCATCGGGGGTGAACGCGGCGAAGTCCGCCAGCTTCCCTACCTGAATGGCTCCGGTGTCGAGATCGAGGGCGCGGGCGCCCCACTCGGTCGCCATGCGGAAGATGGCGCGGGCGCTCAGGTCGGGTCGCTCGCGCGCGAGGAATTGGATCTCGGACAGCAGATCGACCGTCTCGCCCGACGCCGCGCTGTCGGAGCCGAGCGCGACGCGCACGCCCTCTTCGAGCATTTCGACCACCGGGTGCTCGGGGTGGCCGAAAAAGTCGTGCGCGGTCGGGCAGTAGACGACGAACGCCCCGCCCGGCACCGTCGCGGGCCGCACGTAGTTGCCGTGAATCAGCAGCAGCGGCGCCTTCGACATGCTGAGGTGCTCGAAGAAATCCGCCAGCGATCCGTCGGGCTTGAACTCGGGATCGTCCATCGCGAAGGAACGCAGCATTTCACGCAGCGGGCCGATGCCGTGCCGCAAAAACGCCAACTCCTCCAGCGACTCCCCTACGTGAATCGCGAGCGGGCGCTGGTGCCCCTCGGCGACGGCGACGATGCGCTCCAGCAGCGGACGCGAAACGGTGTAGGGCGCGTGCGGCGCCGCCCCCGTCTGCAAACGCTCCGGCAGGGGGCGCATTTCCATGAGATCCCAGATCTCCTCGAACTTCTCGTCCGCCCGTTCGGGCTGAAAGGCGATCGCCTCGATGAACAATCTCCCCCGCGCCCCCACCTTTTCAAACGCCGGAACGACCTCATCGAAGTGCCTAATGGTGACGAAGTCCCCAAAGCTCGTCGTGCCCCGCGCCACCGCCCCACGCAAGGCCTCGACGACCCCCTCGCAGGCGTTCTCCGCGCGACGCCCCATGCCGATGCGCCGAATCCAGTCGGCAAAATCGCCGTCGT
Source organism: uncultured bacterium (assembly GCA_965369495.1). Classification (GTDB taxonomy): domain Bacteria; phylum Planctomycetota; class PLA2; order PLA2; family PLA2; genus JBCDBY01. Next base: position 5,294 of record CBDURV010000225.1, on the reverse strand, counting down.
AGGGCACCTGACCCGCGAGGTGGCTGAGGTCGAGATGGCAGTGCGCGTTGACCAGGCCGGGCGTGAGCACCGCCTCGCCCAGATCGATGGTTTCGTCGGCATCGGGCGCGTCGTCGCTGGGCCCGACCCAGACGATGCGGTCGGCCTCCACGATGACCGCGCCGGGGGCGATTTCACTCTGGGCATCGACGAGGATGCGGGCGGCGAGGATGCGGGTGCGCATGGGACTGGGGAGCGGGCCTGTATGCTGAGCGCCCGAATGTTGCCCGAGTATATCGACAGCCACGCACACACGAATTTCGACGTCTTCGACGAGGATCGCGAGGCGATGTACGAGCGTGCGCGGGCGGCCGGCGTCTCCACCATCGTCGAGGTCGGCGTCGGCCTGGAAGGATCGCGCAAGGCGGTCGCGCGCGCTCAGGAAACGGAAATGGTGCGCGCGGCGACCGGCATGCACCCGACCGACCTCGACGCGTTCGAGGAGCAGTGGCCGGAGTTCGAGGCACTGGTCCGCGGCGGAGGCATGGTTGCCATCGGCGAGTGCGGCCTCGACTACCACTGGATGACCGTTTCGGCGGAACTGCAGGAGGAGTCGTTTCGCCGCCAACTGGCGCTCGCGGAAGAACTGTCGCTGCCCTACATCGTCCACTGCCGCAAAGCGGACGACGACCTGATCCGGATTCTCGGCGATGTCGGCTACACCAACGGCGTCGTGCACTGTTTCGGCGGCAACGCGCAGCAGGCGACAACGCTGGTGGAGCTCGGCATGCACATCTCGTTTTGCGGCAACGTGACCTACAAGAAGAACGATTCGATACGCGAGGCGGCGCAGGCGGTCCCGGTGGAGCGCATGCTGCTCGAAACCGACAGCCCCTTCCTCGCGCCCGGCAAGCAGCGCGGCAAACGCTGCGAGCCCGCCTTCGTCACGCAGACGGCGAGCTTTCTCGCGGAACTCAAGCAGGTTCCGCTCACCGAACTCGCCGCACGCGCCACCCACAACACGCGGGAGCTGTTCCGCCTGGGAGCACTCGCGCTATGAGCGCCGACTTCATTCTGCTCGTCTTCGTCGCGCTATTGACGGCCTACGGCTTCTGGGCGTCGCTCAAGAACGCACCCAAGTCGCCGGTCGCCTGGATCGCGGCGCTGCTCTTCCTGGGCGTCGGCATCCAGACGACGCTGCTGATTACGCTGGAGGGCTCCGGCGAGATCCTGCCCGGCCGCATGCTCAATCCGTCGGTGCAAAACTACTGGGGCGACCTCATCGAGCAGGGCAACCTGCCGCGCCCGCGCCCGTGGTTCGTCTTCTTCGCGATTCTCGCGCATCTGTTGGCGGTGACCGCGGCGCGCACGAAACGGACGGCACTGCTCCCGCTCCCTGCGACCCTCTTTTTCTGCGCGCTCTTTTTCGTGGTCGTCGCCGATCGCAATACGTTTTATGCGCGCGGCGTCGGCCCCGAGGAGACCGCGTATGTCGTCACGGTGAGCAGCGGCGGCAAGGCGGAGCTGATCTTCTGCTCGGGCGACGAGGACGAGACGTTTTTGCCCATTCTGCATCGCCACGAGGCGGACGCGGTGCCCCCCAAAGCGGCGCTGCGCTGGACGCGCGACGGCCAGGCGGTCACCTTTACGACGCGTGGCGCGCCCGCCTACTTCGCGATCGACACCGCGGGAAGAACCACCGGCTGGCTGCCGACGCGCAAGAGCCAGTGGCCCAACCGCACCCCCTCCCCCGCCGATTCGAGGGAATTTCGCCGCACCCTGTCGCACGCACAGGTGGACGTGGCGCGTCTCGTACAGCAGCATGGTGGCCTCCAGCATGGTGGCCTCGAAAGGGAGAACTGACCGTGACCGAAGCGATTGAGCAAAAGGTAGAACGCTGCGCGAAGACGGCCGAAGCGATTCGGACGCGTCTGGGAGACCGTATTCTCGGACACACCGAGGTGATCGATCTGGTGCTGACATCGCTCTTCGCCGGCGGCCACGCGCTGCTGGAGGGCGTGCCCGGCACCGGCAAGACGCGCCTCGTGCGCAGCCTCGCCGAGGCGCTGGACGCGCAGTTTTCGCGCATCCAGTTCACGCCCGACCTGATGCCCGCGGATGTCTCCGGCACGATGATGCTGTTTGAGGATCCCAAGGGCGGGCGCGAATTCCGGTTCCGCGAAGGCCCGGTCTTCACCAACATCCTGCTGGCCGACGAAATCAACCGCGCCACGCCGAAGACGCAGTCCGCGATGCTCGAGGCGATGGAAGAGCGGCAGGTGACGGTGGACGGCAAGAGTCGCCCGCTGCCCGCGCCCTTCTACACGCTCGCCACGCAGAACCCGCTGGAGATGGAAGGCACGTATCCGCTCCCGGAGGCGCAACTCGACCGTTTCCTCTTCAAGATCATGGTCTCGACGCCTTCGCAGCAGGAACTCGCCGACATCATCCATCTCGCCGCGCGCCACGAAAAAGAGGCCAAGTCGCCGGTCACGACGGCCGCCGAGATCCGCGAACTGATCGCGCTGGTGCGCGACGTGGTGCTCACCGAGGACGTGCGCCAGAAAATCGCACAGCTCGTGCTGGCGACGCACCCGGACCGCGACGGCTCGCCCGACATCGTCAAGCGCTACGTGCGCAACGGCGCCAGCCCGCGCGCGGCACTCGCGATCGCGCTTGGCCTCAAGGCGAAGGCGCTCATGGCGGGTCGCGCGCACGCCGATCGCAAGGACATCCTGTATCTCTTCAAGCCCGCCCTGCGCCACCGCATCGCACTCAACTTCGAAGGCGAAGCGGAAGGCCTAACCTCCGATAGCGTGCTCGACGAAGTGCTAGACGCCATTCCGTTGCGCTGACGCACTCGGCTCTGAGCTGTGGGCTTTGAGCTTTGCGCAGCGACCAGTAGACTCGCCTGCGCATCCAACGTGATGGGGCCTCGATCGTCGCGGGAGCCTGCACTTGCACTCCCGAACCCCAACGACAGTACGTATGCACGCGGATGGTCTGGTCGTGACCCAAAGCCCTGAGCCCAAAGCCCAAGGCCGTTGCTTAAGAGAGCTCCCGCAGGATCCGTCTGACTCCCTTGAGTTGAATCTCCATCGCCATCGGCTCCGCCGCACACGCGAGGTCGGGGCTCGGGGGTAGATGGACGAAGCCGGCCGGCGTGCCGCGCTCGTTGAGCATGTGCCGCGCGAGGTACATGGATGCGTTGCATAGATACGGGCCGGCGGTCAGGCTGATCGCGGCCGGCACGCCCTCGTCGTCGAGCGCCAGCTTGAGCCGTTCGATGGGCAGGCTGGTGAAATACGCGTCCGGCCCGCCCTCGACCACGGCAGTTTCCGAGGGTGCAAAACCCTCGTTGTCGGGCCGTCCGGGGTCGCGAAAATTGATCGCCACGCGCTCCAGGGTGATCATCGGCCGACCGATCGCGACGCCCATCAACACCACCGCATCCCACGGCTCGGCCAGAATTTCGGCTAGGGACGCCTCAATTCGGCGGTAATCGACCGGGAGCACGACACCGCGCACAGTGCCCTCCTGATCGAGTATTCGGGCAATTTCGCCGCTCGGATTGCGCTCCAAGCCGCCGAAGGGTTCGAAACCTGTTAACAGGAGCACTTAAACGATTCCCCCCAGAATGGTAGTCTTCCCATTCTCGATAGGACTAGCGAGGAAACCCATGAAAATCGGCCGCAAGACGGCTGGCGACGTCAACATTCTGTCGTTCGCCGGCGAGTTCGATGCCTTCAACCTGCCCACCATCAGCGAAAAAATCGACACCCTTATCCAAAAGGGCGGCGTGCGGCTGGTGTTCAACCTGGAGGAGTTGAAGTTCATCAACTCTTCCGCGCTGGGCTACCTGATCAAGACCCACAAGAAGCTGCGGGAACTCGACGGGGAGCTGGTGCTCTCGACGCCGTCGAAGTTCTTCCAGTCCACCGTGACCACGCTCGGGATCGACCAGATCTTCCGGATCTACCCGAACGACGACGAGGCGGTGAAGTACTTCCACGACGCGGGTGGCGAGGAGCAGACCGACTTCGAGGGCGTACCCGTCGATGAAGGCATGCTCGGCTCGACGAAGATGTTCTTCAAGATCCTCGACGACGACAGCAAGTCGATGGGCGTCGGCAAGATCCTCGCGATCTACGAGGACGGCCCCACCTTCAAGTACCCGGCCGATCCCGACAAGGTGAAGATCGATCCGGATGAGTTGACGATCGGGCGCAAGCTGTGGATCAAGTTCCGTCAGCCGTTCCTCGAGAAGGAGCGCTACTTCGAGATGGAGGCGGAAATCGTGATGGCGGTCGATCTCGACAACGACCCCGCCAACGCGTGCAAGTTCCGTCTGCGCTACACGAAGGCGGATGACAAGGACGTCAAGCTGCTCGAGCAGTTCGTGAAGGACCAGGACGCCTTCCGCGCCGCCGCCAAGCCGCACGATACGTAGTCGATATTGTTCATGACCCCCGCCGAGGCGGCGATCCTCTTGGGTGCCGGCCTCGGCGCCGGGTTCATCAATACGCTGGCCGGCGGCGGGTCGGTGCTGACGATTCCGGCGCTCGAATTCGTCACCGGATCCGCGGGCGTCGCCAACGCCACCAACCGCATCGCGATCCTGCTGCAGAACATCGCGGCGGTGCGAGGCTTTCGCAGCGTCATCGACTGGCGCCTCGCCACGCGACTCGCCGTCCCCGTCACGATCGGCTCGCTCGGCGGCGCGTGGACCGCTTCGCTACTGGATCCCAAGTCGATGCGCGTGGCACTCTCCGTCGCCGTCGCCCTCGTCGCGGTGAGCGCGGTCGTCAAACCGCCGCGCGCGCGCCCGCTTACCGGCGTCGCGGTACCGGTCGTGTTCCTGCTGGCGGGCTTCTACGCCGGCTTCGTGCAGGCGGGCGTCGGCTTCTTCCTGCTCGCCGCGCTCGTCGGCGGCCTCGGCCTCGATCTGGTACGCGCCAACGCGATCAAGGTCTTCGTCGTGCTCTTCGGCACCCTGCCCGCGCTGCTCATATTCGGCCTGCGCGGACAGCTGTTCATCGTGCATGGCCTCGTGCTGGCGTGCGGCAACATGGCGGGCGCCACGGTCGCGTCGCACCTCGCCATCAAGAAGGGCGCAGCGTGGATTCGCTACGTTGTCGTCGCCGCAGCCGTACTCGCGATCACCAAGCTGCTCTTCTTTCCGAGCTAAGCCGTCGGCGAAAGCACTTCCCGTAACGCGATGCGAACCGGCTCCTCGGGGACCTCTTCGAACACGCGTACGTCCCCGAGGTCGAGCGGCAGCACCCAGCGCAGTGACTTGGCCGTGCGTTTCTTGT
>CBDURV010000224.1:0-6798 GCA_965369495.1 uncultured bacterium | reverse complement strand
TGATTAGTCCGCCCTCGCTCCGTTGGAACTTGCTCCTTGATCGAACGTTCGCTAGTCTCTCCTCCGTAGTGCTAGTCGTTTGCCGTGCAGGCCTCGATCCCGCCGATACGGCGAGAATTGAGAACAAGCTCGGCAAGATGGGCGGCGACTACCGCTGGACTCGCCGCGGAGGCCGCGTCACGATCGTCGTCGCCCGCGTACGCGGCGACGATGCCGAAGCGGCGCCGCTGCTCGACGATCCGGCCATCGACTACATCCTGCGCGATCCGTCCGAGGCCGAAATCGCGCGCATATTCTCCCGCCGCTCGATGCTCAACGTCGCCGTCGGCAGCACTGGCTTGGTGAGCGCAGCGCTTCTGGGTATCCCCCTCGCGCTCTACGTCTCCTCCTCCACCGGCGAGCGTTCGCTCGACGGCGACCGGTTCGTCGTACGGCTCGACAAGATCCCGATCAATGGATCGCGGAGGCAGCTCATCGACGGCGACGAGGTCATCTTCGTCCGCCGCAGCGAATCGGAAGTGCTTGGATTCTCCGCCACCTGCACCCACTCCGACACCTGCCTCGTGGATTGGGACGCGGAGCGACGCCAGCTCGTTTGCCCCTGCCATCGCGGCATCTTCGACATCCGCGGCAACGTTGTCTCCGGGCCGCCACCGCGGCCTCTGCGCCAGCGCACCGTGGTGGTTCGGGACGGCAACCTGTTCCTGCGAAAGACGCGGTTTTGAGTCGATCGCGATCGGGTTCACTCCGCAAGGCGACGCGTCGCCTGCCCCCGCAACTCGATCGCATTCGCAAGTTCCTCGCCCGCGTCGGCGCCCTGCGCGTCCCGCATCCCTACCGCGGGTTCCGCTGGCTCGCCGCGACCGCGTTGCTGCTCTTCGGCATCGAGTGCATCACCGGCACGCTATTGGCGCTCTACTACCAGCCCGACCCCGGCGCCGCATGGACATCAACGCGCGAGATCGCGAGCGCCGTCACGGTTGGCTGGGCGGTCCGGGGCATCCACCTCTGGGCGGGCGAGCTGCTTTTGCTGACCGTCACCACCCACATCTGCGTCATTTTCTTCCGGCGCGCGTTCGAGCACCCGCGGCAGTACGAGTGGGTCATCGGTGTCCTGCTGCTCATGATGTGCATCCTCTTCCGATTTACCGGAGCGATGCTTCCGGCGGACTCCACGGGTTACTTCGCCACCCGTGAAGGACTCGAAATCCTCTCCTCGATTCCGCTCATCGGCCAACCGGCCGCACGCTGGCTTCAGGGAGGCGCGCAGTTCGGCGCCAATACGCTGAGCCGGTTCTACATCACGCATCTGCTGCTGCTCCCCTGGCTGACCTCCGTGCTCGCCGTGGCCAATTTCGCCCTGCTGCTGCGACACGATCGCGCGCGCCGCAAGGAGCAGCTGTGATCATCCTGCTCCGCCACGCCGCATCCGACACGGAGATTGCCGATCTGCGCCAACGCCTCGGCGAACTCGGATTCGAATCGTCGCGTCTGGACGACGCGCGCGGCCGTGCCCTGGAAGCGCATGGCCACCATGTGCAGGAACTTCTGGCGCTGCTGAGCCACCCGGCCGTGGAAGATCTTCTTGCGAGCGAGACGAAGGCCAGCGACGAGGAGCCGTTATGGCCGCACGGCGCACTCCAAATCTCGATCATCTTCGTTCTGATCGTCGCCGCGCTACTGATTCTCATCGCCGTCGCACCGGCGGGACTTGGGGACCGGGCCGACCTCGGCGCCATACCGCCCGCTGGAGCGTCGGAGTGGTACATGCGCCCGCTGGCGACCTTCCTGAAAATGTTCCCCCCGGTCCTCGGCGGCATCCTGGTGCTGCTGCTCTGGATCGGACTCGTCTTCTGGCCTTTCCTGGATCGCAAACGCGAGAGCGGCCCCCGTGCGCGCCGGATCGCACTTCTGGTCCGCATCATGGGCGCTTTGCTGATCGTCGTGATGATCGCCCTTGCACTCGTTCCGATACCGTGAAACTGCACTGCATCGTCTTTCTCGCGCTGTTCACCGTCGTGGCAGCGGCCCAGGAGCGGGAGGTCTCTTCCTGCGCGACGCATTGCCACGGGAAGGAGGCCACCGCCTACCGCAGGGATGTCCACCGCGAGGTGCTGACATGCATCGACTGCCACGGTGGCGACCCCGCAGCCGCGCGCGACAAGGACAAGGCGCATGATCCCGCCAAGGGTTATCGCGGCCGCCTCGACCACGCGGCTATCCCCGAACTTTGCGGCAATTGCCACGCCGACGCGCAACGGATGGCACTGTTCTCGCTGGCCACCGATGAACTGGCTCTTTACCGCGTGTCCGCCCACGGCATCGCCGTATTGAAGCGCGGCAGCACGAACGCGGCGGTGTGCAGCGACTGCCACGGGGCCCACGGAATCCTGGCGTCGCACGACCGCCGCGCTCCGACGGCAGCGATCAACCAGCCCGCAACCTGCGCGCGCTGTCACGAGGACGAGGCGATGATGACGGCGGCAGGACTCCCGACCGACACCGTCGCGCGCTTCCGCAACAGCGTGCACGGCCGCCTCCTGATCAACGAATATGGGCGGGGCGTACCGGCCTGTGCCGACTGCCATGGCGCACACGGCGCGCGCCCGCCGGGAGCGCGCGATCTGGTCCACGTCTGTGACCGCTGCCACTCCGCCACCGGCGATATCTACCGCGCAAGCGTCCACGGACGTTCCGATGAGATGAACTGCCGCACCTGCCACACGGATGAGAAGGGTCGCCAGTTCGATCGGGCCGCCTGCACCGCATGCCACGACACCCACTCGATCCGGGTCGCGAACGACTCCATGTTCGAGGGTGACGTTCCCGGGCACTGCGACCACTGCCATCGCGAGCCCGGCGAAGCCCAGGAGTTCGTCCGGACCGTACGCGAAGGCAAACGAATCCTCCGTGAGCGGATGAGCCAGACGCGGGAGGACTCCGACCGGCTGCGGCAACGCGGCCTGTTCCTCGACAACGAGGCGAGCTTCCTCCGCGAGTCCGAGCGCGCCCTGGTCTCCGCGCGACCGATTTTGCACAGCATGGAGATCGAGACCATGCGCCGACACTTCGACGACGGTGCGCGGCGCCAAGAGCAGGCGCGCGAGCTGATCGGCAAGAAAGAGCGCGTGCTCCGCGATCGCAGCCTGGTGCTCGGCGCCATCGCCGCCTTCCTGCTGATGCTCGTCTCGGTCCTGAGCGTGCGGCTCTGGGAGTTGCGGAGGCCGCGGTGAACAAAGCGCGCGTCCGGAACCGCATGATCCGGATCCTGGTCGGCGTCGCGATCACCGTCTCCGCGACGGTCTCGATCGGGGGAGGCGGAACCGTCGTGGCCCTCGGCCTGACCACGCAGCCGGAATTCTGCAAGACCTGCCACCTCATGGAGCCGTATTACGAGTCGTGGAAGCACTCGTCGCACTCCGGCGTCACATGCGTCGATTGCCACTTCGAGCCGGGGCTCCTCGAGACGATCGAGGGCAAGTTCCAGGCGGTGGCCATGCTGGCGAAGTACATCACGAACACCGAGGGGACCAAGCCGTGGGCGCATGTCAGCGACTTTTCGTGCATGCGCGCCGGCTGCCACTCGCAGCAGCTGCTCGAGGGTGAGATCAACTTCGGACGAATCCGCTTCAACCACCGTCACCACCTGATCGGCTTTCGCATCGGCACGCGCCTGAAGTGCACCAGCTGTCACTCGCAGATCGTGCAGGGCAATCACCTCTCCGTCACCGTGACGAGCTGTTTTTTGTGCCACTTCGCGGACCGCACGGCGAGCAGGACGGACGGCACCCAGATCGGCGACTGCAACACGTGCCACGGCCCGCCGACCGAGACGATCCAGCTGGGCAGCTTCGCCTTCGAACACGCCGACTACCTGAGTCGTGGCGTCGAGTGCGCTTCGTGCCACGGCGACGTGACCCGCGGCGCCGGCGAAGTGCCGCGCTCGCGCTGCGTCTCCTGCCACAACGTGCAGGAGCACCTCGACCGCTATGGCGAGCCCGAGTTTCTTCACGCCAAGCATGTCGGCGGGCACGGTGTCAGCTGCGCCGAGTGCCACATCGAGATCGAGCACGGCCTGCCGAGCCGCGAGACACATTTCCAGTCCGATTGCCGCGAGTGCCACAAGGCGACCCACGGTCCTTCGGCACAGGTTTATCGCGGCACCGGCGTCAAAGGCGTCGAAGACGAACCGTCGATCATGTTCCTGGCGCGCGTGACCTGCACCGGCTGCCACCGACCGCCGTTTCCCGGCGCGACCGCTCCGCTCGGCGGCGCCACGTTCGCGGCGGACCCGGTCGCCTGCATCGATTGCCACGGCCCCGGCTACGACGGCATGCAGCAGCGCTGGCAGGATGAGTTCCGCGCGACCGCTCCGGCCATCCGGAAGTCCCTCGAGGAGGTGGCCGGCAAGCTGGGCGACAACCGGCGCGCGCGACAACACTATGACGAGGCCGCCGAGGCGCTCAGCCTCGCGCTTCTCGACCGCAGCGACGGTGTCCACAACCTCGGTTATTCCCGTCGGTTGCTGGCCCGCGTGGACGAGAAACTCCGTGCGGCGCGGCAGGCGCTCGATCCCGACGACAAGACGCCGCCGATTCCGATCGGACCGTTTGCCCGCAGCGAGGGGAACTGCACGCAACTCTGCCACGTCGGCATCGAGCGCGTGGAGGTCCAGACGAGCTTCGGTTACCGCTTCGCACACGGTCCGCATGTGGCCAAGCAGGACTGCTCCGCCTGTCACAAGGCGAAGCCGCACGGCACCACGACCGCGGCCCCGGCCGATTGCGCGAAATGCCACCACGACGACGAGGAGGGCGAAACCTGCGCAACTTGCCACACCGCGCAGGCGCAGCTTCGAGCGCGCAGTGTGCCCGGTCTCGAATACCGCTCCATGGAGGATCTCGACTGCGTCACCTGCCACCTCGACCTGCACGCAGGCGATCCGGGCAAAGGCCTGCGTCAGTCGTGCGACGAGTGCCACGAGGACGACGCCGAGAACTTCGCCGCGGAGTACCTGGGCCCCTGGATCGAGGAGTCCGAGGAGCCGCTGCGCAACATCCTGAAGCGGTTGAACGAGGCACCCGCAGACGTCGCCGCCGCCGCCCGGGCGGAAATCGAGGCGCTACTGGCCGCCGGCGCGTTCCACAACAAGGAATACGCAGAGCACGTCGCGAAGACCTGGGCCGGCAAGCTCAAGTAGGACCGGAGACGCTAAGGACCCGCGCAGCAGTTCGTCAATCAGGAGTGCTCGCACCCACGTCCTACGTTGCGCCAATAGCGTGCGACCGCGAAACGGTGTCAGCGGGGCTTCCCAACAATGCGTCAGGGAACCCTGTACCAATCGTCATAGGGGACGCGAAGGTTTACGACCTGCGCAACCCGGGGTCGGTGGGCTGAGGCGTCCCCTCCATCTGGCACAGGAGTCGGTGGAGGTGACTGCCGATGCCCTGCCGACTCCGCGAGGAGGAGATCATGACGATTCGAGTACTTGCGCAAAAAGGGGTCGCGCAGACCGAGGTGGCTCGCCAGCTCGGGGTCTGCGAGGGCACGGTGCGCTACCACCTGCGCCGCGAGGCGACAGGGGCCACCGATGGCCGCAAGGACAAGCCGTTTGAATTCGAGCGACTCGAAGGGCCATCGGTCTGCATCGCCTCGCTAGGAGTCTGTCGGAGTAACCGCCGGGATTCGACCGGCTGCGGCTGCGGCCAGCTTCGCGGCGTCTCCTAGCAGTAGATTTCATGGGATACAGCGTCGTCGATGCCACTCGCTGGCCTTGTCCTCGCTCGGTCTCCGTCCTACGACGGTTACTCCGACAGACTCCTAGGTCGATGAGCGCTTCGTCATCTTGCGCGGCTCACGCGGCGAACGGGTCACGACCGTCACGCCCGCCTCTCGTTCCTGGCGCTGAAGGTCGGCGGTGATCCGCTTCAAGTCATAGTCGAGAGACTCAGCATGAGCCTGCCGGCCGCGGCGGATCCTCTCGATGATTTCGTCGTCAGCCTTGCTCGTCATTCATCAACTCATTACAGCTTCCCAACAAGGCGCTGGCGAAGCTCTTCCCAAGAGATGTACTCGCCCGGGTTCTCCTCGTGCGCGCGAAGGCGTCGTTCGAGTTCTGTGCTCTGTGCCTCGGTCAACTCCACGTCATCGGGAGTATCCGCAATCTGGTCCCAAAGGTCCTGGACGCGAACGATCTTCTCCGGCACGCTGAGCTCGCCGAAGTCTCTATCGTCGCTTTCTCGCCGCATAGTGGCAGTCTACCCATGAACAGACAGGCAGCGTGGCGATTCCGGGATCCGGTTCCGGGTGAAGTTTTTCGAGACTCGCGGGTCGAGGCGCACGCGCTGTTGAACTGCGCAATGGCGCGCGCGTGAGTGTGGGAGGATTGCTCCCGGGAACGTATCTGATCACTCCGGCCTCGACGCACTCACGCGCGTTCGCCGAACGTGTTGGCGATCAGCGGCCGACCGAAGATCGGTCTGTTGCAGCGGCTTGTTGGGCAGCCTTCTCGTACAGAAACTCTGGAGCGAAGTCAGCCCCGGACGGCCACGTGACCGTGTTGAGTTCCTTGTCGAACTCAAACCGTCGAAACACGCCGAGGTCTTTCAGAGGTTCGAACACCTCTCCCCATATCTCGGCCTGCAAGTCGATTCCGGCTTCGACACCATCGGCGAACTTGAAACGGATCGTGTATCCATCGACGTACTCGGCTGACTCGAGCGTCGGAATCATGACGGCTACCTCATTGGCGCGCTTCTCTATCTCGGCGATCCACGCTGCCTCGACATCGGTCTCGGG
>CBDURV010000223.1:0-6808 GCA_965369495.1 uncultured bacterium | reverse complement strand
TGCAGCGCGCGCCGCTCGATGATCACGCCCTCCCGCGGTGCGCGCAGCACCAGTGTTTCCTGGACGTTTGTCTTGCCCCGCAGCCCCTCAATTTCGTCCGCGCCGATGCCCAGCAATTCGAGTCGGCGTTCGGCCGCGCGCAGCAGTGCGGCATCGGTTTCGCCCTTGTGTTGGCGGTGCGCGTCCCACGCGACGAGGTACTCCTTCTGCGCCGCGTAGAGTTCGGGGGAGTAGATCGAGGCGAGCTTCTCCCCCTTGCGGACCTGCGCCCACGTCGTGTCCGCCCAGACCTTTTCAAGCCAGCCGGACATGCGCGTCGTGATGCGTGCGAGACGCGTTTCGTCGTAGTCCACTTCGCCGACCACCCGCACCGAGCGCGCCAGGGGCACGCGCTGGAGCCGTTCCGCTTCGAGGGCGACCATGCGGCGCTCCTGGACGGTGAGGGTGTTCTTGTCGGAAATGGGTGTGAGGTCCATTCCGCACACCGGACAGCGCCCATCCTCCGGGGGCTCATCCAGGATGACGCAGAACATCGGGCAGGCGAACTTGGTTCCGTGCGACGCGTGTCCCGCGTGGCCCATCGACGAGTCCGCGACGAAGATCCAGTTGGTCGGCACGACGAATCCGAGCAGCATGCCGAGGGCGAGTCCGGCGGCGGCGACGAGGGCTTTTTGTTTGCGATCCATGGCTACGGCTCCCGGATGACTTTCCACTGCTTGCGAATCGTGTCGAGGGCATGCTTGCGGTGCTCGGCGGGCGCCGCGTTGTAGGCGGCAATCGACTTGGCGACCTCGGCCCATTCGATGCCCGTCTTTTCCAGCGCGGTCTCGGGGTCCTTCAGGAAGCGGGTGTCGCAACCGGGGCAGCAGAAGCCGACGCGCAGGTTGTTCCACTCCGTGTAGGTCGTGCCGTCCACCTCGCCGCCGTTGATCGGGCAGAGCGCGTTGCCGAGATCGACCAGCAGCGTCTTGGGCTCTTCGCGCGGCGCGGGCTCGATCGTGACCTTCGGTTCCGCCGCTTCGTCACGCGATGAGCGCATCCCGAGCGCGGCGACAAATCCGATCAGGCAGAAGCCGGCGAAGAGTTTCCAGTTGGCGAGCAGAATGTTCATTTCGTGTCCCTCGTTTCGGGAGTGCGCACGCCGACCGCCTGGAGCAGTCGCGAGCGGGCGTAGGAGTAGTCGCGCCGCGAGTCAACGAGTCCCAACCGGGCGCGCAGCAGTTCGCGTGCGCGGTCGAGCAGTTCGATGTAGCCGACACGGTTGCCCGCATAGGCGCCCTGCGTCGTTTCGAAGGAGCGCTTGGCCAGCGGAACCAGTTCGGTCCGGTGCACGTCCCAACGGCGGCGCGCGGCGTCGAGTGCGAACAGGGCGGTGCGCGAATCGGACTGGGCGGTGTTGCGGGCGGCGTCGAGGGTGTCCTTGGCGGCGGCTTCGCGGGCACGCATTTCGGTTACCTGCGCCTCGCGCACGCCGAAGTCCCAGCGCGTGGGAGCCATGCGGCCGGGCTCGGGAAAGGTGTCGCTGGTGGTATCGAAGCGTGAACTGCCAACGTCCATGCGGGGCAGCGTCATGGTTTCGGCCAGTCGGACCGCGATCGCCTGCCGCTCGGCGCGGAGTGTGGCGATGCGCACCGACTGCTGTTCGACCAGCGCGAGTGTGGTCAGCGCGTGGGCGGGCGGGGTAGCGGCAGGGTCGGAGCTGGACACGTCGAGATTCACGGAAGCGTCTGCCGGCCGGCTCAAGAGGCGGTTCCACTGCGCGAGCAACGAGGCGCGCTGCTCGTCAAGGATGCGCAACTCCGTGCGTAGCGCCTCGAGGCGCGCCTGGAAGGCGAGCAGGGCGGCCTGGGAGGACTTGCCCGATTCGAGCCGCGCGCGCAGCACCTTCACGAGCGATGCGTTCAGCTCCACGTCTTTCCATACGACTGCGCGCGCCGCGACGAGCCGGACCGCATCGGCGTGCGCGCGCTCGGCGGCGGCGACCTGATCGCGAATCGTGCGACGCAGTTGCTCGGTCGCGATCGAGACGCTGCGGTCGATGAGCAGCCCGGACAGCGCGTCGATGTTGGGGGAGGGTGCGATGGACGCCGTCGCGCGCCTGCTGCGCTCGGGGCCGACGCGCGTTTTCGTGCCGCGCATGTAGGAGCGGTAGAGGGCGACGAGATCGCGCAGGTCGGCCGACTGCAGGTATGCGGTGCGGGCCGCCACGACGCGTTCGCGCGCGGCCCGGACGAGCGGCGAGCGAATCCAGGTCAGCGTTTCCAGCTCGACGCGGGAGACTCCGCGGTTGAGCAGGGCGTCGAGCGCCTGGTTGTCGCCGGCGATCGTGCGCAGTTCATCGCGCCGCGCCTCGTCGATTTCCAGCAGCCCACGGAACTCGGGCGCGCGCGCAACCACAGGCTGTAGCGGCCGATCGGGCGGTGTGTCCACGCGCGCTTCGGGCGCGGTCGTTCGCGCGAGATAGGCCTCGGCGAACGGCAACTCCTCGGGTTGGACTGCCTCGGGCGGAGCCGAACAGCCGGCGACGACGGTGATCAGAAATACCCAGCGTCTCATCGCGCACCTCCTTCGAGCGGCTTGCCCAGGATGGCTTCGAGTGTGGCGACCGCTTGGCCGTAGTCCGCTTCGGCGCGCGCGGCGGCCAGGCGGAAGTTGTGGAGTACGGCGACGGTTTCGATGGTTCCGGCGAGCGTGCCCTTGCCGGCGCGCTGCAGATCTTCGGCGGAACGTACCGCCTTCTCGGCGCGCGCGATCAACACGCCGCGGTAGAGGTCGATGAGCCGTCGCGCGTTGCCCACCTCGAACCATGCGCGGGCGAGTCGCGGCCGCAGGCGCAGTGCCGCGGAACGCCGGTCCTGCACCGCCATGCGCTCGAGTGCCTTGGCGCGGCGAATTTCGGCGCTATTGCGATTCGCCCAGAGCGGCAGCGTGAAGCCGAAGTGAACGATCTGCGCGTCGTCGCCGTTGCCGACGGGATTGCCGATCGCGGAGTCGAGCGAGCCGGTGAAGATGTGCGTATAGCCGATGCTGAGGTCGGGCAGGCGGCTCTTGCGCGCGAGGCTCGTGCGAATCGTCGCCGCCTCGACGGAGAAGCCCGCTTCGCGCAGTTCCTGGTTGTGCTTGCGCGCGATTGCCAGCAGGTCCGCGAAGCCCGCCTGCACGCGAGGTACGTCACCGACATGCACGCGTCCCATCGGCGTCTCCGGCGGCAGATCCAGCAGCGCGCGCAGACGCTCCTCCTCGACCGCGCGCAACTCCATCAGCAGTACGCGGTCGTTGTCGAGTTGGGCGCGCTGCGTCTCCGCGCGAAACAGCTCGGGCAGCGGCGTGTCGAGACCGGCGGCGGCGGCGGAGTAGCGCTCCAGGAGCGGCGCGATATCGCCTGTGATTTCGACCGCGCGATCGATGTAGGCGAGTTCGTGCGCGCTGTGGACGACCTCGACCAGCACGTCCCGCACGGCGCGTTCGAACACCACGCGCTCCCGGCTCGCGAGGGTATCGCCCAGTTTCGACTTGTCACTCAGCTTGGAAGGGAAGGGGATCGACTGCCGGATGCCGAGCGACCACTCCTGCGGGCCGACGCGCGTTTCCACCGGTGTTGCGTACCAACCCAGCAGAACCTGCGGATCGGGCAGCGCGCTTTCGATCGAGCCGATCTCCTTGGAGGCCAGCAGTCGTTCGCGCGCCGACTGGATGCGTGGATTGCGTGCGAGCGCCAGCCCCAGGACGTCGCTCAGGCCGGTGTCGCCGGCGAGGTCGGGAAGTTCGGGTTCGTTCGGCGGCGGCGCGTAGCCCTCGACCGCGCGTGCGGTGGGCCACGGGGCGAGTTGGACCGTGTCGGATTGCGATGACGCGCACGCCGAGACGAGCAGCGCGAGAATGGAAGATCGGATCGGTTGTTTCATGTTCCTCACCATGGGAAGACATCCGGAGACGGACCGTGGGTGCGGTCGGGTGGACGCTTGGGTGCGCTCCGGTCTTCCCGAATCTGGAAACCAGGGGCCGGGCGCGCCGCGATGGTGAGGTCTGCTAGAGCAGAAGTGGCAGGCGGTCCGCTGGCGCGGCGCTCACTGCGCGCTTGGGCGCCGTGCGCACTGCGGGGCGCGGAGCGGGCGGAGTCGTGGTCACTTCGCGCGTCGGCAGCGGCGCACGCACGAGACCCTCGTCCGGTTCCGGGTGCATCTGGGGCGCGGACTGCGTGCAGGTGCATCCGCGTCGAGCATCCGCCGGCCGCTCTCGATGGTGCTCATCGCATCCGGCGCAGTTGCAGGCCGTAGTCGTGCAGCAGCAGCCGGACGGAGCGCTCGCTGTCTTCGCCGCCGCATCGCACGCACACGACGCCGCACCCGCTACGGGAGCGAGCACGAGGAGTGCGGAAAGAGCCAGCAGAAAGATCGCGCGCATCCGTTCTCAGAATACTACGTCGCGCAACGGCGTGACAGCGAGACCAATTCGAAATCAGCGTCCCGTTGGCGCGTACACGCTCCAGTATCGTCCAATTGGGCCGAATTCGTTAGTCCGGCACCAGCGCCTCGATCTCCTCGCCGATCGCGGTCGCATCGGCCAGTCCGTCCAGCAGTTCGCCGGGTAACTCGTCGTGTGCGGCGCCCATCAACATGCCGAGCACGGCCGTGCGGTGGACGTTGTCGCCGCCGAAATTGACGCTGGCCAGAAGTGTGGCGGGGAATGCGGCGTCGTTGTCGCGTGCGAGCGCGAGCATGAGCGGCAGGCCGTGTTCGGTGTAGCAGGCGTTGGCCAGGCGCTGCGCATCGACCGGTTCGTCCACCAGTTCCGTGTGCAGGCGCCACATTTCCTCGCGGGGAATGCCGCCGGGGCCGCCGTGGGAACGATAGAGTTCAAAGAGTTTGTTCCCGGTCACCTTCGGCACGCGCAGCGAATCGATGGTGCGCCGAATCGCGTCGGCGGGTTCCGCGCCCCCGATCAGTTCGTGCAGCAGGGGCACGGCGACGCCGAGAGCCGCAGCCACGTTCTCGGAACGGTGGGTCAGGTTCTGGTGCTCGATCGCGAAGCCGAGTCCCTGATAGCCACTCGGTTTGAGGAGCGAGACGATCAGCGGGCGGATCATGCCGCCGTGCGAACCGATCGACCAGACGTTGCGCTGCTCCTCGGCGCACGCGTGCAAGGGCCACCCGCGCGAGTAATTCTCGAACCAACGGCGCACGTAGATCTCGCAGTAGGGGTCGCGCTTTGCGTTGTGCGTGGTGAGGTACTCCACGAACCCCTTCAGGAACGCATCGGGTTCGTAGTGGCCCGCCTGCGCGACGGAGCGCATGAGCACGCGCGCGAGGTGTGCGCCGAGCGTGTTCTCGCCCGCCTTCAGCCCGTGGTGGTAGTGGTAGCGGTCTTCCTTGCGCGGTACGGCGTTGCCGTGTTCGCTTTCGCGCTCGGCCAGTTCGATGCCGAGCGCGCTGTACGTGGTGTCGTAGAAGCGGGCGTGCTCGTGAAGGATGTCGTAGGGCCGCCCGAGTTTGTTCGCGCTCTCCACGTCGGGCCGGTAGGCCATGCCCACCATGAAACTCTCGGGGTGCGGATGGGGCGCATCGGCGTAGCCACTCACGCCGCCGTCGAAGTCGCGCCGAATGTTCTCCTGCTTGTAGTACCAGTGCGCGGGCATGGCGAGCGCGTCGCCTATGAAGAGTCCCCAAAGTGCGTTGCGGATGCGGCGCTGGCGATCGACCATGGCCACAGTCTACGGCGGTGTGACGGTCCAGGGCAGGCGCACGATGTCGATTTGGCGACCGGGTAGCTCGTAGCGCGGCGGATCCGCGAGGGTGAGACCGGACGGCGTCAACTCGATCGCGTATAGCCCTTCCCCGATGTGATCGCAGACGTAGAGGAAGCGTCCGTCCGCTGAGAAGGTGAGTCCCTCCGGCCCTCCCTTGCGGTCGTGCAGCACCAGTGGGGCGCCCGCTGGGGTGAGCGACCCGTCGGCTTGCACCACGTAGATGCCCACGGCGGCGCTCGGGACTTCCGCGCCCACGGCGATGTGGGCTCCGCCCGGTTGCACGCTGATGAGTTCGAAGAGATCGAGGCCGGGAAACGCGTACGGTGCGCCCGCGAGTCGCGTAAGCGCGCCGCCCGCCCCAATGTCGAATGCGTCGATGCTGGCGTCCTGCGCGAGCGAGCAGTAGAGGCGCGCGCCCAGTTGCACCAGGTAGTCGGGTCGCGTGTTGGTGGCGACGGTCGTGACGGCGGCAGTGAGCGCGCCTTGCGCATCGATGCCGTAGCCGACGATGTCGCTCGACTCCGCGAATCCGACGTAGAGCGCTACGTCCGTGAGCAGCATCGTCTCGATGTGGCGGTTCGTTCCGGTCGGGAACGACTGTGCCAGCGCGAGCGTGCCGTTCGCCGCCACCGCGTAGCGGCTGATCAGGTTCTGGCCGTGGTAGCCGACATAGATCGTATCGCCGGCCGCGTTGACCTTGATTACGCTGACGCCGCTGCGCTCGGCGGTGAACGGCGATCCGGCAACGGCGACGAGTCGACCGGTTGCATCGAGATCCGCCACGGCGATGCGACCGTCAAGGTCGGATCCAAAGAAGATGCGGCGTCGCGTGTCGTCGGCGGCAAGCGTCTCCGCGTCGGTGATGCGAATGCCCAGATCGATCGGGGACCCGGGCAGCATGCCCAGCGAACCCGAGGCGGAATCGACGGAGAGAACGGCAATGCTTTGGGATGCCAATTCCGACGCAACGACGAGAATCTGATCCGTGGCGAATCCGGCGGTCGGCGAGACCGGCGGCGGATTCGCGACCGGTCCATCGACCCCGCCGCCGGAGCAACCCGC
>CBDURV010000222.1:0-6815 GCA_965369495.1 uncultured bacterium | reverse complement strand
ACGACCGGAAGAACTGCTCCCGATGCGCCCGCGCCTCATGAATTATGCGGGCTAGAGCTCGATGCCGGTCGCTTTCGTAAACCTGGCCTTCACGTCGGGAGTCGCGGGATAGACCGCGCCAGGATTCAGGTCCTCGGCGAGGATCATCTGCTGCACGAAGGCGTTCAGTTTCTCGATCTTGATCGATCGATCGAGGACTTCGCGCACGCGTTCGCCGGGAATCACGACGACGCCGGTCGTGTCGCCCAACAGAAAATCGCCGGGACGCACGAGTACGCGACCGCACGCGATGGAGACGTTCAGTTCCGCCCCGATGAGGGCCCGGCCAGTCCCCGCGATGGGCGTGAATCCGGAGCAGAAGATCGGATATCCGAATCCGCTCATCTCCTTCCGGTCGCGAATCGCGCCATCGGTGACGATGCCCGCGCTGCCGAGCCCCCGGAGCCTCGAAAACTTGGTGTCGCCGCCGACGGCCGTGTCGTGCCAGCCGCTTGAGTCGATGACAAGCACGCGCCCTTCCGTGCAGAGCTCGAGTGCGCGCTCGAATGGGTACTGCGATCGCACCCCTCCGGCCCCTTCCCGAAGCTCACCGGCGAGATCGGCGCGGAAGGGTAGCGAGCGCAGCGTGACCGCCTCGCCGAAGAGCGGCCGATCCGGGGTTTGGCAAGTGACGCCCTGCATGTGGAGGCGATGGGGATCGTCGTGCATGGCGTCCGCCACGGATGACGAGGAGGTTTGCGAGGCGAGCGCGATGAGCTCGCGGAGATCTGTTTCAGTGCGCATCGTGTCTACTCCACGTAGGTGTTCCAGCTGTCATATCCCGGAAGTGTCCCGACCGTCGCCCGTTGATAGCAATCCTGAAGCAGCGACGTGAGGGGGCCCTTGCCGCCGGCGCCGATCCTGAACCCGTCGTAGCGTGTGACCGGATCGATTTCCGCGGCGGTACCGGTGAGGAAGATCTCGTCCGCACCGCGCAGGTCATCCGGCGTAAGAACGCACTCGCGCGTCGGCAGTTCCAGCTCCTTGCGTGCCAATTCGAGTACGGATCCGCGCGTGATCCCGCGCAGGATTCGTCCCGGCTCCGGCGTGAGGAGCTCCTCGCCCCTGACGCAGAAGACGTTGGCGCTGCTCGCCTCGGCGACGTTCCCGTCGATGTCCAGCATGATGGCCTCGTCCGCGTTGCGCGCCTTTGCGAACTCGTGGTTCGTGTGGGAGTTCGTGTAGTAGCCGATCACCTTCGCCTCGATGTTCACCGCCCGGGGCGAGACCCGCTCCACCTCCGACGTGATGACGTTCAGTTCATCCACTTCGCGATACTTGCCCATGGGCCAGAACAGCACCGACGTGTCTACGACAGTGGTCGCACCGAGCGACAGCTTCGAGAGACCGAACTGCACCTGCGGGCGCAGATAGCCCGCGCTTGCGCCCGAGGAGCGGGCGACATCGACGCACGCCTGCTTGATTTCCGCGATCGAGAACTTCGATGCGATGCCGAAGTGGCGCATCGATCGCTGCAGCCGCCCCAGGTGCGCGTCCAAGTGGAAGATCGCCGGGCCGCGATCCGTCTTGTAGAAGCGGACGCCCTCGAAAACTCCGCAGCCGTAGTTGATCACGTGCGTCGCCATGTGGATCACGGCATCGCTCCAGTCGATGAGGGAGCCGTTCCACCAAACCGGTGTGCGAGCGGCACCGGGTACGAGGGATGTGTCCTGAATGGGCATGTCATTTCTCCTGAAGAAGTCGTGTTTTCTGCGCGCTTGCAGCGTCGCATGGAAACGAGAGCCGAGAATCGAGGTTGGAAGGGTGATCGCGCGCCGGCGCCCCGTCGGCCGCCGGTTGACGCATTGCTGTGCCGGGCTAGGAATCACGCGTCAGCTCCGAGTAGAGTTGGAGATAGGCGAACGCGCTGCCGGATCCGATCAGTGCGATCTCCGGTGCCGTGAGTTTTCCCTCGGTCATTCCGATCAGCAGTGGCGCGGCCGTCAGCGGGATCGCGAGACGACCGGCGAAATGCAACCAGAATGGCGGAGCGGGCCGGTTGGACGCGGTCGTCTGCTTGACGGGCGCGGGAAGCGTCCGCACGCGATCCGCGAACCGGCCGAATCGAGTTGCCAGCCACGCGGCCGAGGCACCGTGCAGGAAGATACTCAGCAGCACCGTAGCGACCACGATGTCGAGGATCGCGTGGCCGGCCGGCGCGCCCAAACGCAGCACCATGAGTGCGAACACCACCGAAGCGAGACCGCGTGGCCCGAACCATCCCAGGAAGAGGATCGTGGGTGGGCGTAGCCCGACGCCGGCGAGACCAAGCCAGACGGGGAGCATGCGCACGACGGACAGGCTCAGGATTGAATACAGGATCGTCGCGCCGTCGAGCGCAGCCAGCGCGGGACCGCCCAGTACGGCGCCAATCAGAAGGAACGCAAGCAGCATCATCAGCTTGCCGTGGTTCTCGGCGAATTCGTAGAGGCACCCGCGAACCTCGCTTGCTGTATTTCCGATCGTCAGGCCGGCGACGAACGCGGCGATGAACCCGTTGCCGCCGATCAGTTCCGCGCCCGCGAAGGCCGCGAACGCCAAGGCCAGCGCGGAAATCTGCCGGAAGCCTTCGCTCATCCACCCGGAACATGCGCCGGCCATCACCAGCTGTCCGCCCATCATGCCGACCGTGAATCCGACCAGCGGACCGAGGGTCAACTGCAGCGCGACGTAGACGCTCCAGCCCTCCGTGGGATGCAGCGCCGGCGCCGCAAACGCGCAGAGAATCATGATCGCGGGCAGCGCGACACCGTCGTTGAGTCCGCTCTCGACGGACAGGGCCTGTCGAACGCGGGAGGGCACGCGCGCATTGGTTACCACCGCTTCGCCCAACGCGGCGTCGGTCGGCGCGAGAATCGCACCGAGCAGCAGTGCATCCGCCCAGCCGAATGCCGGGAATACGATCGCTGCCACGACCCCACCCAACAGGACGGTGAGCGGCATGGCGATGGCAAGCAGGCGAAGCGGGACGCCGTACCCGCGGCGAAGGGAAGCCAGCTCGATTCGCGCGGCATCCGTGAACAGCACGACCACGAGTGTGAGCTCAGCCACGAGGTGCAGCGCGTCGTCCAGCGCCAAGGGAGGCAGGAGCCCGTACGCGCCCAGCAGCAAACCGGCGCCGGCGAAGATCATCGGCGGCGTGAACGGGCTCGCACTGATTCGTCCGGAAACTCCCGCGAATGCGAGCACCATGAGCGCGACAATAAAAACGAGCAGCATGGTCAGCAGTTCGGGAACCGCGCGCGAGTGCGCCGCATCGGCCACGTTCGCTCGCGGAGCAGTTCCGGTGTCGGGAGAAGACGGGCTCGTTCCATCATTGGTGGGTGTCGATTCACGTCATCGATGCGCGGCGGAGTCTCGCATTACTCAGAATGGTTCTTTTTTTGGTGGGAGCTTGCGGGCCACGACCTACGCGCCGATCGAGTCGGGAACGGAGCCGCACCGACGCTCCATCTCCTGCGCGACCATCTCTCGCAATGCAGCCCTCGCGCGGAAGTACCGCGAGCCCACCGCCATCGGCGTGATTCCGAGCCGGCGCGCGCATTCCTGCGTGTCGCAATGCTCGATGATCCGCATGCGGATGATGTCGCGATGGATGGGGTCAAGCGCATCAATGCCTCGGCGCAGCCAAGCAGCGGTGTCGAGCCGGCTCATGCGGGCGGTCGGGCAGCTGTCCGCGCCGGTTTCCAGCAGCTCCAGCAGCGGAGACTCGTGCGACAGCAGACGGGGCGTGATCTTGCGCTTGCGCAAGCGCATCTTTGCCGCATTGGAGACGACCACATGCAGCCACGTCTGAATCTTGGCCTCGCCGCGGAACTCGCCGATCTTCCGCACCAGACTGGTGAAAGCATCCTGTACCGCGTCCTCGGCATCATGCCCGTCGCGGAGGATCCGGTACGCGAGTGCGAACAGTCGCCGATGGTTCGCGCACCAGAGCTCCGCATAGGCGCGTTCGTCGCCGGAGTGGAGGCGCCGAAGAAGTTCGTCTGCGCCGCACGCTTCTTTGTTTTGCATATGCGTCGGCATCGCACGCGGCATGCCCGGCTCTAAATCCGCACGGTGGTGAGGTTTTCCTGCATTGGCTGGACGTGCCGCCCGCCGCATGTGACGGCACCCCGTCGCATATGGAGGGTCCTGCTGTGGCAGAACGCCCGTGGCCGTGGCATGTTGGGCAGCTACCTCTTCGCCTACAATCCGCGCCCGATGATGTTCAAGCGTGAAGCGCGTACGCCGGAGGAACTCCAAGCACTATTCGACATCGTCGTGGCCACCGCCGACGTGATCGGGGATGGCTACTTCGGCGCGCTGGTCAAGAGCATGGCAGCGGCGCTCCGGGTGAATTCCGCGTTCATCTCGGTCTTTACGGATTCGAACACGCGGATGCGGGTCGTGGCCCTGTGGAACGGAACAGCCTTCCACGACATGGGCGAGTACGACATCACGCTCTCGCCCTGCCGCGAAGTGATCAACGGAGATGTCTATCTCTGTCCGCGGGATGTGCGGAAGCGCTTCCCCGATGACCCGCAGATGAAGATGCTCGCCGCACAGAGCTATCGCGGTGTTCCCATGGTCGGGGCGAGCGGTCGGCACTTCGGCCATATTGCGGCCGTTGATACGAGACCGATCAAGGCCGAACCGCAGTTCACGTCGATCATGCAGATCTGCGCGATGCGCGCCGCCAGCGAGATGGAGCGAGTGCGGGCAGAGAACGCCATTCGAACATCGGAGCGCCGCCTCGACGCCGTCCTGGACTCGACGAGAGACGCCATCGTGACGATCGACTCCGAACGGGTGCTGCGAGTCGTGAACAAGGCGGCCGAGCGGATGTTCGGATTGTCGCGTGACGAGCTGGTTGGATTCCCACTCGATCCGCTCCTGTCGGCGAACCTGCTGGAAGAGCTACTGCGCTGCACAACCTGCCTCGCGGATGACCGGACCGAACAGGCGTGCCTGTGGCTTCGTGATGGATTGACAGCTGTGCGCGCGGATGGCACCTGTTTTCCGATCGAAGCGTCCATCGCTCCCGTCGCCATCGACGGCGGCACGCATTTCACGCTCGTCATGCGCAACATCGATGAACGGCTCGACGCCCAGGCGGAAATCAGGCGGCTCATGGACCGGGCTGACGACCTCGCCGCGGAACTTCGTCAAGCGCAAGGAGTCGATGAGTGGATCGGTACGTCGCCGGCGAGTACCGAAGTGCTGAGGCGTCTGGATCTCGTGGCGAGCACCGACACCACCGTGCTCCTGACGGGCGAGTCGGGCACCGGCAAGGAGCTGGCGGCGCGCTTGTTGCACGCGCGGTCGAAGCGGCGTGAACGGCCCTTGATAAAGGTGGACTGCGCTTCGCTGCCCGCGAATCTGATCGAGACGGAGTTGTTCGGTCACGTGAAGGGCGCGTTCACCGGCGCGATCGCCGAGCGACGTGGCCGATTCGAGTTGGCGGACGGCGGAACGGTGTTCCTGGACGAGATCGGCGAGTTGCCGCTCTCGCTCCAAGCCAAGCTCCTGCGTGTGCTCGAAGAGCGGGAGTTCCAGCGCGTGGGGGGGCAGAAGACGATTCGCGTCGATGTCCGCGTGATCGCGGCGACCAACCGCGATCTGCGTGCGATGGTGGCGGAGCGGTGCTTCCGAGACGATCTATTCTTCCGTCTTGACGGCTTTCCCATCCGACTCCCGCCGCTGCGGGAGCGCGCCGAGGATGTTCAGGCAATGGCGGAGCGGTTTCTGGTTCGCTTTGCGAGGCGGATCGGCCGGCCGGTTCGCCGCATTACCGAAGAGGGGCTCGCAGCGCTCCGTCACTACCCGTGGCCGGGCAACATTCGCGAACTGAAAAACGTCATCGAGCGGTCTGTGATCCTCTCCGCCGGCGAGAGCCTGGAACTTGATCCGTCCGGAATTGCGGGAAACCCCGGGGCACCGGGTCTTCCGCCCACCACCTTGCGCGACGTCGAGCGCGATCACATCATCGCTACTCTCCAACGCGCGCGCGGCGTCATTGAGGGCGACCGCGGTGCGGCCGCGATCCTTGACGTGCATCCGAGCACGCTTCGCCACCGCATGCGCAAGCTCGAAATCAATCGGGATGGCGAGGGACGATGAGGTTGCACCGTCTTGTCGCATCCAACTCCAAGGCGACCGAGTAGGCGCAATGCTTGCCCGGGATCCTGGGCGGTGGCAACCGACGAGGTCGGAATCAGCGCGAGTATCCGACGGCGCATGCCGGTATCCCGTCCCACCCGCGGGCTCGCTTTTCGGTAGTCTTCGGCGGTGTCACGCACTTTGCTCCTGCTCCTTTGCGTCGTCTGCTCGGGAACGGGGAAGAAGGGTGCGTCGGAGCCGGGTCCGAACGACAAGTGGGCGATTCCCGCCTCGCTTCAGGAGGATGAGAAGAAGCCGCTCAAGTACTACGTCACCGACGACGAGGACGGCGCCCTCGACATCGACAACTTCCTCGATCTGAATCTCGGCTTTCTGCCGATCGTGGTGCCGATCACGGAACCCGCGGTCGGCTTCGGCCTGGCGGGCGGTCTCGTCTTCTTTCACGACAAGGGCGAACAGAAGCCGGGCGTGCCGCCGACGGTCACCGCGGTCGTGGGAGGCGCGACCGAAAACGGCACTTGGATGGCGGGCGTCGTACACCAGCACATCTGGAAGATCGGCGACCTGCGCTACATGGGTGGTCTGGGATTACGGCAGCATCAACCTGGACTTCTTCGGGCTCGGCGCGGGGGGCGCGGTGCGGCGTTTACCGATCACCGAGATGAACGACTCCA
>CBDURV010000221.1:0-6824 GCA_965369495.1 uncultured bacterium | reverse complement strand
CCCGTCGAGGCTCCAGAATCTGGAGCGGGCAAGGTCCGCGCCCCGGTCGCGCATCCAGGGTCGCAGCGATAGCGGCAACGACGACCCGTTGAAGCGGAAGTTGGCGTCGATGATGCGCATGCTTTCGTCCGCGCAGACGACGATGTCGAATCCGCAGAGCCCCTGGTAGCCCATCTCGGTCGCCGCCTGCGCCGCCGAGCGTGCGATCGACACGGCCGCGTCCGGGCCGCGCTCGCGGGCGGCGATCCAGTTCCCCGCGTAGCGGCCGTCGTCGTTCGCGACCTGCTCGGCGCTGCCGATGAACTGCGGCGCGGCTTCGGGGCGCAGGATGAACTGAACGCAGTGGATGGTCCGGATGTCGAGCCACTGTTCGATGACGATGCGTGGGGACGCGCGGAAGTCGCGCTGCGCGTCGGCCCAGTCCTCTGGTGTCCGGCAGAGCTTCACGCCGAAGCCCGCCCCGCTCGACAGCGGGGAGGCGACCTTGACCGCGAGCGGTAGCGAACCCTCGGGCGCGGGTCGTGCGGCGAACTCGGCCGCGTCGACGCATTCACGGCGGGGCAGCGAGTTCTGCGGTGCGATCCGTCCCAGTTCGCCCTTGTTGTTGAGTCGGCAAAGCAGGTCGCGGGGGATCCAGTAGGCGTTTGCGTCGAGCGTGTTTTCCGCGTGGACGTGCGCGACGGCCAGCCGCGCGCCATCCGACTCGAGCGTGCGCAGAATGCCGGCGTATTCCGATTGCGTCTCGTACTGCAGGAGCCGCGTCGGCGCGCGGTAGCCGACATCGCGGAGGAGTTGCAGCACGCCCGCACGAGAAGCCGCGCGGTGACAGATGACCGGGAACTCGCCGGCGAGCGCGATCTGGCCGCCGGACACGTAGTCCAGGGTTTCGCGCGCGGTCGGAATCCAACCCGGACTCTGGAAGCACGGTACCGGATCGTGGACGAGCCCCGGTCGGTAGACATCGGTGAGGTCCCAAGCGGTGACGGCCATAGGAAGGCGAGCGTAATACCATGTTCGCCATGACCGAGAAACCGGCGCGCGCGCGTCACCGAATCGTAGTGCTCATGCACGAGCGTGACGATGTGTCGCCGACTGCCACGTGGATCATCGTGGCCATCGCCGAGGTGTGGCGCGCCATGGGGCACGAGGTGGAGTTCGTACGGGGCGCCGGCCACCCGATCGATGCGGATCTCGTCGTGCCGCACGTCGATCTGAGCGTGCTGCCCGACGACTATGTGCGCCTGCTCGGGGACTGCCCACGCGTCGTCAATCGCCGCGTCGTGGACATCCGCAAACGGTCCATCAGCGAGAACATCGTCAAGGGGCGCCGGGAGTGGAGCGGCCCCGTGATCGTGAAGACCAACCTGAACTACGGCGGGGTTCCCGAGCGCTTGCGGCTGCGCAAGCCGTGGTGGGAGAAACGCGTCGTTCGGAGGCTCATGCGCGTCCTTCTCCGCGCGGATGGACGCACGGGATTCCACGCCTTCCAGCGCCTCGAGCCGGACGCCTATCCGGTCTTCGACTCCGTTGCCGACTTGCCTCGCGGCACGTTCGCCAACCCCAGCCTGGTGGTGGAACGCTTCCTGCCCGAGCGCGCCGGCGAGCTGTACTGCCTGCGTTGTTATGCGTTTGCGGGCACCGCCGAGGTGAACGTGCGCGTGAAGTCCCCGCACCCGGTGGTCAAGGCCAACGCCGCGATGGAGCGCGAAGAGCTGCCGGTCACCGAGGAGCTGCGCGCCTTGCGCAGGCGACTCGGATTCGATTACGGCAAACTCGATCACGTCGTAGTCGACGGCAAGCTGCACCTGCTCGACGCCAATCGGACACCGTCGTTCGCATCGACGAGCACATACAGCCAGCGTCGGCACGAACTGACGGAGCTGTTCGCGCGGGGATTACTGGAGCAGTTCGGGTTGGGGTCGGCGGGCGCTCCAATCGACACCGAAGAGCGCGAGCAGGGCGACGTTCTCCCAGAACGCGATGTTCATGGTGAGTAGCACGGCGACGTGAAACGGGATGATCACCGCGAGCCAGCTGCGACGGACCCAGCGTTGTATGAGGCAGACGGGCGAGAGCAACTCCGCGATCCCGACCACGACGAATCCGGCGTTGGCCATCCACATCAGCGGGGCGTGGCTGGCGATCAGCAAGCCGCCGCCAAAACCGGTCGGGTTCGGCTCGAGGCTTCTCACGAGCAGGTTCGTGCGCAGCGTGTCGGAGAAGAGGATCGCGACCCCGCTGCGATCGAGACGCAGCGCGCCGACGAAGAAGTAGCTCGTGAACAGGAGCAGCGCGATCACGACCAGCGGGAGCGCGTGGCGCGGGGTCGCCTGGGGCTCGGGTCGCCGTGGCAGTGCGAGCGCGTCCGTGGCGGGGAAGAACGCGAGGATCCACGCCGCGTAGAGCAGCACGAACTTGCTGTGGGTGACGTAGCCGTAGCCCTTCACGATCCCGTCGAAGAGCGTAAGCAGAATGCAGGTCGCGATGGCGACCGACCGGTAACGCGGCAAGCCGATCACGAGCCAGGCCAGACCGGCCGCCACGACGACTCGCAGCGCAACCAGGACATCGAAGCGGTGAATGGTCGCCCACGCCGCGTCGGGCAGATGTCGCATGATTCCCATCTGTCTCTGGATCTCGAGCGGCATGGCCGCCAGGTCCTCCAGCGGCAGGATGATCACGTTGATCAGCCAGAGCGTGTAGACGAGGATGCGCGCTGCGCCGAGCATGCGCGGCGTGCCGTGCTGGTGAAGCATCAGGGCCGCACTTCCCATCGCAGGCGCCGCGTAATCGCCGAGCGTCCGCGAAACTCGGCAGTGGGGAAGTCGATCGCATAGACACGGATCGCGCTTACTTCCAGCGTGGGATGGCGGCGCTGGTAAAGGCCCCACGCGCTCCGCAGGGCTGCGTCATAGCGCCGGCGCAGATCCTCGTCGCCGGTCCGCTCGACGTCTTCGGCCAGATACCTGAGAAGCCAGCCCGTGCGCTGATCGCGCGTGCGTACGAAGTCGCAGATGGGCAGAATGAACTCGCTGCCATCGGCACGTACCGCCACGAATTCGTCGTAGCTCACACGGTCGGCCATGCCGGAGTACATCCCCCAGCTCACCAGGGGATAGGTCCGCCAGACCTTGCGCGCTATCTGGCCGTAGAAGAACCCGCCGACGATGACCACGACGACGATCTGCTGCGCGCGACCGACGGCGAGGAACTGCTGGCGCAGGGGGCGCGTCCGGGCGTAGAGAAAGGCGCATGCCGCATAGAGCAGGTACTTCATGCCGAGCGGCAGCGTACCCGACTTGCGCCGCGCAGGTTTCAGGCGATGGCCGGTTAGCGCTTGGACTTCACGCCGCGGTAGGCGAGGAAGAAGCCGACCAGCAGTTCGAGGCCGACGACGCCGAGCGTGGCGTTCTTGGGACCTTCCACCGGATCGCGATCGGCGCCCAGTTTGAGCAGCGGCCCTTCCATGACGCGCAGCTTGCCGTAGGCGATCAGCGGTTGGTTGATCTGCGCCTGCTGCGTCCAGAGGTAGTCCTCGATCTGCGGATCGCTCGCGGCCTCGAGTCGTTCCACCTGCTTCAGGCGCGTCTCGATCAGCGTGTAGTTCGCGGCATCGCCGGCCTTGTCGGCGCGCGCCAGTTCGAGCGCGAGTTCGTGGTGACCCGTTTCCAGGTCGCGGCGAGTGATTGCGGCGCGATCGCCGGTGAAGCGTTCCACCGCCCAGGAGCCGCCGATGATCCCGCCATAACCGGCGACGACGACGAACACGACGGTCAGCATCGCGTAGAACCGGGTGCGGTGCGCGCTGCGGCCGCCCATGCCGAGGCGCGCTGCAGCACCCGCGACGAGCGCCATGGCGATCGCCGCCACGCCCGGCACGGTCAGGCCCGTCGCGGCGAGGCCGCCGCCGAGCGCCACGCCGAAGCAGGCGGTGAGGATGCCGCCGAGCAACATGCCGCGCAACATGCGGTCCCACGTCATGAACATGGGCGGCAGGGCGCGCGGATCGAAGTGTGTCGGGCCTTCGAAGTTGCCGATCGGGTCGAACGCCTGGGGATCCGGCGATCCGGCCGGCGTCTTGGGGGGCGGGGTGTAGCGATCCTCATCCGGCCCAAGCGCCATGGATCCGCCCGCCAACTGCGAGAGGCTGGGGCCGGCGATGATCGCGGGGCCACCGTCCTCGGAGACGAATCCGCAGCGCGGACACGCAGCGTCGCCCGACTGATCGTCGGTCAAGAAGGAGTGCCCACAGTTCGAGCAGACGGACTTGACCAGCATGCGGGTCCTATCGGCCTCGGCGGCGCGCGGACTTGACCGGAAAAGGCGGACCCTAGCCTGCATTATTCACGAGGCGTGGGCGCATCGAGAAGGGACTGCGCGGTACTGGACCCGGAGAGCGCGGCACGACGCGCTTTCCGACTTACGACGGTCTCTTCTGGGCGAGGACAGATCGCCGAGATCAAAGAGAGAGTCCGAAGGCGACCCGGAGGGGTCGTCGAGGGCGAACGATGCAGGGATCGGCGATCTGGTCCGCCCAGAAACCACGCCTCGTGAATAATGCGGGCTAAGGCAATCCTGCTACCGTGGCCGCATGTCTTACGAGAACATCCGTGTCGAATGCGAGGGGGCGCGCGCAGAGGTATCCGTCTGCCGTCCCGACAAGCTCAACGCGCTCAACGACGATACGTTGATCGAATTGACCGACGCTTTCGTCGAGATTTCGGCGGACGAGGAGAACCGCGTCGTGATCCTCACCGGCGGCGAGGCGAAGCGGCCTTCGTTCGTGGCCGGGGCCGACATCGCGCAGATGGCGGAGCAGGATCCGCTCGAGGCGAAGGACCGTTCCGAATTGGGACAATCCCTCTGCGACCTGATCGAGGGTCTCGGGCGTCCGGTGATCGCCGCGATCAACGGCTTCGCCTTCGGTGGTGGTCTTGAGCTGGCGCTCGCGTGCCACATCCGCCTCGCGTCCGTCGACGCGCGCGTGGGCCTGCCGGAAGTCACGCTCGGGATCATTCCCGGGTTCGGTGGGACGCAACGGTTGCCTCGCGTGATCGGCATCGGCCCCGCGCTCGAAATGATCACCACCGGCCGCCACGTGAAGGCCGACGAAGCGCTCGCGATGGGACTCGTCAACCACGTCTACGCCGCCGACCAACTGCTCCCCGAGGCGCGCAAGCTGGCCGACACGATCGCCGCCAATGGGCCGGTTGCCGTGCGGTACGCGCTCGAGGCCGCGCTCGTCGGCCGCTCGATGCCGCTGGGCGAGGCGCTCGCATACGAAGCGAACCTGTTCGGGCTGATCTCGTCCACCGCGGACATGCGCGAGGGCATGGCGGCGTTCCTCGAGAAGCGCAAGGCGAGTTTCCGCAACGAGTAGCCGCTTCCCGCGCCGTATCGTTTTGATACGTCGGGTATCCGCGGCGGGCGACCGCGCGCGCAACGCGGACGAACGCGCGTAGATTGGTGCGAAGGGGCCGGAGGCCCGCGTGTGGGATGTTCGCGCATCCGTCGCAGACGGATGCGGATCGCGCGGCGTGGGTCATAGCGTCCTCCCGAATCGACAAGTCCTCGATTTTGAACGATTCAGTTCAAGATTTTCTGTCGAACAGCCGAGGCGGGGGCTGGCGCCGATGCGAGTGGCAAGCGCATAATGCGCAGATGCACGTGCAGGAGGGTTTTGCGGCTTGGATCGAAGCCGAGATCGGTACCGTCGCCCCGGCGGCGCTGCGTCAGAATCTCTCTGACCGCGGCTACCGGGTCTACAGCGGTATCGATGAGTACGACCGTTCGGTGCGCGAGGTTTACCACCCGACGCGCGGGTTTTTCATGGGTCAGGGAATTGACGAGGCGCACGCGCTGCTCGGGGTGCTGCGTCAGATCTGGCTTATCGAAGACCTGATGAACGCTCAGGAACCGGAAGTGGGTCCGACGGACCCGCGCTGATATAGTCGCGCCTCCTATGAAGACGATCGCCGTCCTACCGGGCGACGGGATTGGCGAAGAGGTCGTCCGTGAGGGCCTCAAGGTTCTCGAGACCGTCGCCACCGTTACCGGATTCCAGTACAAGCTCGAACAGTACCCTTACGGGGCCGAGCATTTCCTGAAGACGGGCGAGACATTCCCCGACTCGGCGCTGCGCGCCATGAAGGATCACGACGCGATCCTATTGGGCGCGATCGGCGACCCGCGTGTCGAGACCGGCATGCTGGAGCGGGCGATCATCATGGGGGTCCGGTTCGGGCTCGACCTCTACGTCAACCTGCGGCCGATCAAGCTCTACGCGGAGCACCTGTGCCCGCTCAAGGGCGTGACCCCGGCGCAGATCGACATGGTCATCGCCCGCGAGAACACCGAAGGCGCCTATGTGGGCCTCGGCGGGATCATGAAGAAGGAGACCTCCAACGAGGTCGCCGTCTGCAACATGGTCTGGACCCGCGCGGGCACCGAGCGCGTTATCCGCTACGCCTTCGAAGTCGCCAAGAAGCGCGACAAGGCGAAGCGCGTCACGCTGGTGGACAAGGCCAACGCCATTCGTCCGATGGATTTGTGGACGCGCACCTTCGAGCAGGTCGCTTCCGAGTATCCCAGCCTCTCCACCGACCACGCCTACATCGACGCCGCCTGCATGTGGATGGTGAAGAACCCCGACTGGTTCGACACCGTCGTCACCGACAACCTCTTCGGCGACATCATTACCGACCTCGGCGCGATGCTGCAGGGCGGTCTCGGCATCGCCGCGTCGGGCAACATCCATCCGGGCCAGGTTTCCATGTTCGAGCCGATCCACGGGTCGGCGCCCAAGTACAAGGGCCAGAACAAGG
>CBDURV010000220.1:0-6831 GCA_965369495.1 uncultured bacterium | reverse complement strand
GCCGCACATGGCTCGAACTGCACGGAACCGAGATTCCCGAGGAGCGCCTGGATGCAGACGCCGAGCGATTCGAGACGGATCCGTGGGCATTCAAGCCGATCCTCAAGGAATGGCTCATCGGCGATGCGTACGTCAACGCGACCGCCACCGCGCGCACCAAGGGCGAAATCCCGTACGTAAGGGGGCTATTCCTCGACGCGCTCGGCCGCGTTCCTACCTACGATGAGTTGCGCAACGTGAGGAACGCGTTCCTGAGCCTTGCCGACCCGACGCCGATTCGCCTCGTGATGGGGCGCGTGCTGCTGGAATCGCAGCAGGCGCGCATGCCCACCTCGGTGCTTGAATCCGAAAAATTCGTCAAGGAGCAGTTCGTTCGGCTCTTCGCCCGCCCCGCATCGGCGCGCGAGTTGAGCACGTTCGTGCGGCTCCTGAAAACTGATCCCGACGTGACACCCCGCACGGTGCTGTGGGCGCTGATTAGCAGTCCCGAGTACCAGACGTATTAAGAGACGCGAGGAGCCGAACATGTGTATTGATCTCACCCGCCGTGGATTCCTGACGGGCAGCGGCATCGCCATGATGAGCCTGCCGTTTCTCGATTCCGCCGCGCTGGCTGCCCGGAAAAAGTACAAGACCAAACACCTGATCCTCGTCGCCTTCGCCGGCGGCGTGCGCTCCAAGGAGACGATCGGGACGCCGGCCAACATTCCGAACCTGATGCGCATTGCCGAGAAGGGCATCGTCTGCCCCAACGTCAACGTCATGAACAACGGCCACTTCGGCGCGACCATGACGCTGTTCACCGGCAACACGGAGTACCGCGGCATTCGCGAGAACGCGCGCGGCCCGAATCCGACGCTCTTCGAGTACGTGCGCAAGGGGAACGATCTCAAGGCGCAGACCGTGTGGCTGTCGACGGCGGGCGGCGCGCAGCAGCGCAACCTCGTCTACAGCGCGCACGAGGACTACGGCGAGAAGTACGGCGCCAACCTGATCGACGCCGAGGGCATTTTCAACACCGAGTTCAAGAAGGTCATCGACTCGTTCGGCAAGCCTTCGGTGCCCGGCAAGGCAGAGGACATCGCGGTCGCGAAACTGCGCGCCGCCATGAACCCCGCGCCGGCCATCAAGGGCGGCCTCGCCAACGACCCGGAAACGATCGATCGGCTGCAGAAGTACATCCTGCAGGAGATCGCCGGCAAGACCGCGCGCATTACCGGACCCGGTTCGGGCGACGCGCGCGCGCTGCAGGTGGCGATCTCGGTGCTGCGCATTTTCCGCCCGACGATGCTCGGCGTGGTGCTGCAGAACGCCGACATCGCGCACGGCTCGTTCAACGGCTACAGCAGCGTGATCCAGAATGCCGACCGCCAGATCGGTGTGCTGTGGGATTCCATCCAGGCCGATCCGGAGCTGCGCGACTCGACGACGATCATGGTGCTGCCGGAGTTCGGTCGCGATTCCAATCTCAACCAGCGCAACGGACTCGACCACGGCGACAACGGTCCCGACCTGCGCAAGGTGGCCATGATCGCGGCGGGTCCCGACTTCAAGCAGGGCAAGACGATCTCCAAGGACTTCAAGTCGATTGACGTGACGCCGACCGCGTGCGCGCTCATGGGCGTGAAGGCGGAGCACGCCAAGGGACGCGTCCTCAAAGAACTCTTCGCCCGCTGATACTGCTCCGTCCATGAGAAAGATTTGGCCGGCGCTCGTGCCCTTCGCGGCAGTCTGCGTGATTTTCTTGCTGCACGGGGTGCCGGTGCGCGCGCAGGACGGCGGCATGATGGGTGGCGGCGGTATGCAGCCGGCCGCGGGCCCCGACGAGTCGAAGCGCAAGGCGGACGCGGGTTGCGTTTCGTGCCACGCAGGCATCGAGGTCATTCATCCGTGGGATCCGCTCTCCTGCACCGATTGCCACGGCGGCAACGGCGAGGTGCGTGACAAGGAGAAGGCGCACGTCCACGCGCGGCGCGACATTCCCAACGACGAGCGCACGGTCGGGCTCAAGGTCGATCCCAAGTACCGCCGCTTCATCAACCCGAGCGATCTGCGTGTGGTCGAAAAGACGTGCGCCAAGTGCCATTCCGACGAGTGCGCGAACGTACCCAAGTCGATGCACGGCACTACGTCGGGTCACCTCTCGGACGGCCTTTATGAGAACGGCGTCATTCGGGATGCGAAGAAGCGCTTTTCGATCTTCCCCATCAAGGACGACGACGGCGAGATCCCGAAGCACGGCTACAAGAGCATGCGTCCCATTCCGCCGGCTTCCATCGGAAGGCCCGACGAGATCGGCCAGCACTTCTCGGATCTGCCGCGCAAGTCGTGCATGCAGTGCCATCTCTATTCGCGCGGCATCGGCCTGCGCGGTCGCCTCGGACAGGACGGCTGGTATCGCAGCGAGGGTTGCGCCGCCTGCCACGTCGAGTACGACATCGATGGCCTGAGCCGTTCGCGCGATCGGATGATCGACAAGCTTGAGCCGGGGCATCCGAAGCGGCACCGGATGACCTCGAAGATCAAGACGGAGACGTGCACCATCTGCCACGCGCTCGATGCCAACATCGGCATGAGCTTCCGTGGCCTGGGCCAGATGCCGCCCGGCGTACCGGGAGGGCCCGACGTGCCGGGCACGACCGACCGGTTGTCGAAGGGCGCGTTCTTCATCAACGACAAGGCCATCTGCCCGCCCGACGTGCATTACGAGCGCGGCATGCATTGCATCGATTGCCACGGTGCCGGCGACACGATGGGCGACGGCAATATCTATGGCGAAATGGAGTACGCGGTGGGGGTGACCTGCTCGACCTGCCACGGTACCTACACATCCAGAGCCGACTTCAAGACCACGCGCGACGAAACTCTGACCCACCTCAAGTGGGAAGACGGCGAGGCGATCCTGACCGGCAAGGTTTCGGGTAAGCGCCACGTCGTCAAGCAGGTCATCGACGTGATCAAGAAGGGAGGCAAGCACTACAACGCCAAGGCGGCGCGCGCGATGAATCCGATCACGCACGGTCGGCTCGAGTGCTACGCGTGTCACAGCGGTTGGAGCGTGAACTTCTTCGGTTTCCACTTCGACCGCAACGAGTCGTTCACGCAACTCGACGTGCTGTCGGGCAAGCGCACGCCGGGACGCGTGACCACCAACGAGAAGATCTTCGCCAGCTTCCGCCACTACTACCTGGGCGTGAATTCCGAGGGGCGCATCGCGCCTTACATGGTCGGCTTTTCGACCACGGGAACGTTTCACGACAAGGATGGCCGCACGCTGTTGCGGCGCGCGTTGCCCGAGACCGCCAAGGGGCTGTCCGGCATGACGCTCATTCACCACCAGCTGCACACGGTGCGACCCGCCGCGCGCGGTTGCGCCGAGTGCCACGGCGCGCCGTCGGTGCTGGGTTGCGGATCCGAGAACTTCCAGCTCTTCCGCGACTTCTTCGTGGCTGTCGGCGACGCGGGCCTGACGGTCTGCGGCATGGACGTGAAGAATCCGGAAAAGAGCATCGCGATCGCGAACGTTCCGCTGCCGTCCATTCCGCGCCACGTAGCGCTCCAGAACAACTCCGTTTCCGGCAAGATGGAATACGCCTACGTGGCGTGTCGCAACGGTTCGGTGCAGGTCGTCGATCTGCGCGATCCCGTGCGACCCAAGCTGGTGGGCAGCTACGACGCAGGTGATGCGCGCCGCGTGCATGTGCGCGAGCAGATCCTCTTCGTCGCGGCGGGCAAGGAGGGGCTGCAGGTCGTTGACATCTCCAAGCCGCGTGCGCCGCGCCGTGTCGCGCGCGTCCGGACGACCGAAGCACGCGCGGTATTCGTCGATGGCATTCACGCCTACATCGCGGACGGAGCCGGTGGCATGCGCATCGTCGATGTGTCGGTGCCGCAAAAGCCCGCGTTCGTATCCGTCGTGGATCTCAACGGCGAGCGGGACACGCGTAGCATGAGCGCGAACGACGTGGTGGTCCACTTCACTCCGGCCCGCCCGGTTGCAGGGGAAAAGCGCCGCACGCGCGCCGCCAATATCGCCTACGTTGCCGACGGCAGCGGTGGCATCTACCTGGTCGATGTCACCCGCCCCGAGGCGCCGCGCACGCTGCCGGTGTTCGGCCAGCGCGGACGGCGCAATTCGTTCAACGGAATGGCAGTCGCGTTTTCGAGCCACTACGACATCGGCAGCGCGGGCGGCGACATCCCGTCGGCGGAGCGTGACTATCTCTACGTCGTTGGCACGAACCCCTCCAACAGCAATGGCACGCTGCTCAAACTGGATGTCACGCGCCCCGATCGCGCGGTCATCGTGGGCACGCGCCGTACCGTCAACGATCCACGCGCGGTGCGCATCGCGCGCGTCTACCAGCCGCCTTTCCTGAAGCAGTACGCCATCGTGGCGGGCCGCGGCCAGGGGGACATTGAAATCGCGGACGTGACCGACCGTCAGCAACGCCAGATTCCGCAGACGGCGCTGATTGCGGGCGTGGGGCGCTCGTACGGGCTCGACATCGAGGTCATGCCTCTCGATCGGCTAGTCGGCATCGACGGCAAACCGCTCAAGGATGTCTCACATCCGGGAGCGCGCTACTTCACGCGCAAGGAAATCGAGCGTATTCTGAGAACGGAGATTCGGTAGTCCGGATAACCCAGTCCGGAGCACCCAACCATGAGAATCGTTGCTTTGACCCTCGCTTCCCTGGCAATCGTCCTCGGACTCGCTGCCGCGAAGGCCCACGCGCAGGAAGACCGCGCCGCTGCCACCATCAAGGTCTGGGACACGAACGGCGACGGCGTGCTCACGCCCAACGAGTTTCCCGACCAGGCGACATTCAAGAAGGCGGATCGCGACGGCGACGGCAAGGTCACCCGCGACGAGGTCGCAATCTTCCTCGGACTCATGAAGCCGCCGAAGCCGGCCGAGAAGCCGAAAGCGACAGGGAAGGGCGGCACGGCCCCCAAACCCCCTCCCGCAAAGAAGCCGGCCAAAAAGGCCGAGACGAAGTCCGACGGCGGCATCAAGCGCGCCCCGCACACCATTCCCGAGCGGGTCGCCGACTTCTTCCGCCGCTTCGACAAGGACAAGAACAAGCTGGTCGAGCGCAAGGAAGCCGCCGCGGTGAACGAAAATCTCTGGAAGCGTTTCGATCGAAACAAGGACAACGCGTTCAGTACCAAGGAAGCGACGCGCTACTTTCGCTACACGATTTCCGAGGCGAAGAAGCGACCCACGCGCGCCAACTTCTTCGACCTCTTCGATCGCAACCGCGACAAGAAGGTCACGCGTCGCGAGTACGACGGCCCGACGCAGTTCTTCAAGTCGTACGACCACAACAAGAACAACGCGGTCACGCTCGAGGAACTCAACATGGGCCCCAACGCGGGTGGCCGCAACACGCGCCAGATGGAGCAGGACAAGAACTTCATGGCGGACGGCCCGACGCGGGCCCCAAAGAGAACGCTGCTCGACCGCTACGACGCCGACAAGAACGGCCGCATCACGCTCAAGGAACTGAACGGCGCCGAAGCGCTCATGACGCGTCTCGACAAAAATGGCGACGGCGTCCTGACGGGTCGCGAGACGAAGTAGTCGCGACGCGCGCTTGCCGCAGTGATGTTAGGTGCTTCCCGGAGGCGCCTCCTTTCGCGAACAGTCGTCGCCGGTCGTTGTCCACTCGTCGCCGGTCCCCACAATGGTCCAACGGATCTGCTCACCGGCGCGCCCCTCGACCGTGAGGCGGCCATCATGCACGCCCCGAAGATGGTGGGCCGGGCAGAGGGCAAGCAGGTTCACGAGTTCGTTGGATCCACCGCGCGACCGGTACTTGATGTGGTGTTCATGGTCCGCGCGACGGGAACAGCCGGGCACGGCACACAGCCCTCCGTGTCGCGCGAAGACGGTTCGGCGCCGACGCGACCTGCGCTTTTTCGCCCGCTCCGCCTTGAGATGCGCATCCCAGACGGCCACAAAGTGGTCCGCGATCCGCGCCAGCGCCTCGCCTTTGCGGGGTTGCGATCCGGTTCTGCGCGTTTCTGCCGCTTGGAGCGACCAGATTGCGTAGAGAACGGTCTCGAACCCCTCGGCGGGTCCCCACAAGCGGCGCACACCGTCTGCACGATTCTGCCGGTCTTCGCGCTCCGTTGATTTCTTGTCCATGGACTGCCACGTGGTGGCCGTCGCATCTTCGATGTCCTGCTCGACACTCTGCGGAGTGGCGTGGTCCGCGAGGAGCAGCGCCTTCGTGAGCGTGATGCGTCCGGTGCGCAAGGCGTCGCGAAGCGGAGGCAGGGACTGCATACGCCGCTCCAGCCAGACCCGCTGACGTGCCGAGCGCGGTGAGATCATGAGGCGCTCACGCACGTAGTCCTCGAACCACGGGTAGCCCAATTCTCGATGGAGTTTCAGCGCGGCGATGGGTTCGAGCGCGCGTCCGAGTTCTTCTGTGCGTTCTTCTCTGCGCAGGACCAACGTGTGGGCCAAGCGATCCAGCTCGACAGCGGTCGTCGGGAGATCGAACTCGATCTCAATCGAGGGGCCAGCCGCAGGCTCGGGCACGCTGGCCTCGACGCTCGAGGCGGATATCGGATCTTGGTGACGACGCGGGGGGCCCGGGAGATATGTCCCCCCGAATTCCCCGAGCCACTCCTGGCAGATGGACTCCAACTTCTGCCAGC
Organism: uncultured bacterium; assembly: GCA_965369495.1. Lineage (GTDB taxonomy): Bacteria > Planctomycetota > PLA2 > PLA2 > PLA2 > JBCDBY01. The sequence goes on along the minus strand of CBDURV010000220.1, from coordinate 159 downwards.
GTGCGGTGCCCGGAAGGGCGACGCGCTCAGCCATCGCCAGCGCGGCGTCAAGCCGGTCCTGTTGGCCCTCGTCCATGCGCAGCACGATCGATTCGACATCGAATGTATCGAGTCGCGGATCGAACCCCGCATCACGAACTCGAGCCTCCAGCTCCTTGA
>CBDURV010000219.1:0-6855 GCA_965369495.1 uncultured bacterium | reverse complement strand
CGGCGCGGTCGTGCTGAATGCCAATGACCTGCACCCGCACGAACACCTTCGCATGCTTCTCGGCCCCGCGTTCGGCGAGAGCCTCGGCCCCAACGTCCTGGTCGACCTGAAGGACTTTCGAATCGAGTTCAACCGCGGCGACGAGAGCCTGCTGCTCTCGGGCGCGGTGGATCTGCGACGGATCCGCCTGACGGAAGAAAAGACGACCCGCCTCGAACCGACCGGCCTTCTGGGCTTCTCCCCCCTCACGGTCCGGTTGCCCGAGAACCCGGGCGATCCGATCCAACTCTACGGCGTGGTCGAGTTCGAGGGCGTCAACTTCAACGTGGACGTGCCGATCTACGACCTGAGCGGCGAACTGCGCATTTCCGAGGGCACCATCGGCGACAGCCTGGAGTTCACGGGGGCCGTCGCACGCGCATCGGCGACCGCGTTCGGACGCCGCATCGACCACGCCAAGATGGGCGTCGAGTTCGGGCCCGTCTTCCTGCGCCTGCAGGACATGACGGCGAAGTTCTACGGAGGCGACCTGATCGGCGCAATTGCCGTGCATTCCGAGGAACCGGGTGGGTTCGACGTGGACCTGCAGGTAACCGGCGCGAGCCTCTCCCAGCTTCTCAAGGAAGAAGGCATCGACGAGGACGAGTACTCCGGAAGCATCGACGCGAAGCTGCAACTGCAGTCGCACAGCAACAAGGTGCGGCACATGCGCGGGCGCGCCGAAGTCCGGATCACGGAGGGGCGCCTGCTGCAGATCCCCGGACTGCGCATGGTGCTGGGCGTACTCGGGCGCGTGGCTCCGTTCGGCGAGAGCCCGCGATTCAGTACGGCGGTTCTCGACGTGAACGTGCGCGGCGAGTCGCTGGAAGTCGAACGACTGCACCTGTCCACCGCCGTGAACGACATCCACGGCTACGGCCTCATGACGATTCATGGCGATCTCGACCTGCTCATCTTCCCGCAGGTGACCAAGGCGATCGATCTGCCCCGCTTCCTGGACGTGCCGTTCCTGAGCGCGATCGGCAACGCCTGGTTCAAGAACGTCAACGAGATCCGGATCGAGGGCACGATCGGCAGTCCCGCCCTCCGCCGCCGCGCCCTGCCCATCCTGAAGTCCGCCCCCAAGTCGTTCACGCAGTCGCCCCACGCGAACTTTCCGCGCCGCGTGCGACCCCGCGTGCTGCCCGACTAGCCCGCCTCATTAATCAGTCGGGCTCGGCATTGGTAAGCTGGTCGCGTGAGCACCCATGTTGTGATTCTCGCGGGAGGCGCGGGCACGCGCTTTTGGCCCGCCGGACGACGAGACCGGCCCAAGCAGTTGCTGTCGATCGCCTCGGACGACTCCATGCTGCGCGAGACGCTGGTCCGCTGCGCCGATCTGGCGCCGCCTGAGCGCACCTGGATCGTCACCAACGAACGGCAGGCGGTCGATACGCGCACGGAGGCGCCCGAGATCCCGGCCGACCACGTGCTCGCCGAGCCGGCCATGCGCAACACGGCGGCGGCGATCGCGTGGGCGGCCGCGCGCATCGCCCGTGTGGACGCGAATGCGGTCATGATCGTGCTGCCGGCCGATCACGTGATTCGACCGGCGGAGCTCTTCACGCGAACTTTCGCGGCGGCCGCGCAGCGCGCAACCGACGCGGGAACGCTCCTGACCGTCGGCATCGAGCCGACCGGCCCGGCGACGGGCTACGGCTACATCGAAACCGGCGATGCGGTCGCGGAAGTGGACGGATTTTCGGTGCGCGCCGTGAAGAGCTTCAAGGAGAAGCCCGATGCGCAAACCGCCACGCGCTTTTTGGCCGCGGGCGGCTACCTGTGGAACGCGGGCACGTTCGTCTGGCGCGCGACCGCGTTTCTTGAGGCGCTGAAGATGCACCTGCCCGGCCACGCGGCGGTTCTGGATGCGATGGAAGCGGACCTCGATGCCGGCCGCGCGCCTTCGGCCGAGGTGTACGAGCGCTTCGAGAACGTCCCGGTGGACATCGGCATCATGGAACGCGCCGACAACGTCGAGCTGATTCCCGGCGAGTTCTCGTGGGACGACGTCGGCAGTTGGCTGGCCCTCGACCGCCTGCGCGAGCGCGATGCCAAGGGCAACGTGACGTCCGGCGACGTCGTTGCGCTGGAAACGAGCAACTGCATCGTGATCGGCCGCCCCGACCACGTGGTGGCAACCATCGACCTGGACGACCTGATCATCGTCTCGACCCCGGATGCGACGCTGGTCTGCCCCAAGGACCGCGCCGAAGACGTCAAGAAGATCGTCGAGGAACTCCGAAACCGGGGCCTCGACAACAGGGTTTGACCTGTATGACCCCGCGCTATCTGGCCATCGACTATGGCACCAAGCGCATCGGCTTGGCGGTTTCGTCGCCCATCGGCACGGTCCATCCGCGGCCGCGCCTCGATCGGACTGAGCCGGGTGCCGACATCCGCGCGCTAGTCGACTTGGCGCGCGAGGAGGTGGCGGTGGCGCTGGTCATGGGACTGCCGCACCACATGGACGGGGCGCAGTCGGAAATGGAGACGCAGGCGCGCGCGTTCGCCAAAAAACTGGCGGAAGCGTGCGGTTTGCCTGTGTACGGCACGGATGAGCGCTTGACGAGCGCCGAGGCGGATCGGATTCTTAAGGTGCAGGGCCAGCGCAACCCGCGGGCCCGCAAGGAGCGCATCGACTCGGCGGCGGCGTGCATCCTGTTACAGGACTTTCTGGGCGCCGAAGATAACGCGGAGCGAATCGCATGAGACTGCTGCTGGCCCTTCTCCTCCTCATTCCCACGGTCTTGGCCGACGAATCGGACGACCTCCGCAAAGAGATCCAGAAGCTCGAAAAGCGGGCCGAAAAGCTGCTCAACGAGGGCAAGCGCGCCGACGCGTTCGCCACGCTGGCACGCATCGCGGAACTGCGGGAGAAGGCCAAGAGTCCGAAGAAGGTGGCTCCGAAGGTCAAGCGGAAGGTCACGCCGCCTCCCCCGCCGCGCCGCGACATGCGCGCGACCGATGCAGCGACTCCGCGGCGGGCCAACCGCCTCGGCGCGGCCCAGGCCGCCCTCGACCGCGCACTGGCCGCAGGCGACCTGAAAGCCGCCCGCACCGCCAACGCCGCCGCCAAGAACGAGCGCCAGAAATTGCGCAAGGCCCAACAGCAGATCAATCGGCGCCGCGCGGAGCGGCTGGGCCATCTCGAGCGCCAACTTGCCGAGCTGAAAAAGCTGCTGCAGGGCTGACTTCCGGCGACCCGGACGAGTCCGGCGTAGACAGGATCCCTAGCCCCTCCGGTTACGATCCCCGGATTCCAAAGTCATAGCCATTTGTGGCTAATCAATCGGTATCCCCCCACTCGGACCACGCGGTGTCGCGGCCACGGGCACTGGGTAGGGCGGACAACACTAGAGGAACCGCGACAATGTCCATTACGAACGAACTCAAGCAAGAGGTCATCGGCGAGTACCGCACGCACGACTCCGACACGGGGTCGGCCGAGGTACAGGTCGCCATTCTGACCGCGCGTGTCCGGCATCTCACCGAGCACCTCAAGATCCATCGCAAGGACCACGCGTCCCGCCGCGGCCTGCTCAAGATGGTCGGTCGGCGCGCGCGCCTTCTGCGCTTCGTCCAAGGCTGCGATTACGCGCGCTACGCCGCGCTTATCAAGCGTCTCGGCATCCGCCGCTAGGCGAACCGAACGCGACTCCAGCCTCGCCGGAACGAAACCGGGCAGCGGGGCTGGAATAGATGATTCGAACGCAAGAACACGATCAAAACGTTCGGCCGCGCATCGCCTGGGAAGTTCCCGCGCCGCCGGGGCCCGCGAGGGGCCCAGGAGAAAGAGTTGTACGTTAAGAAGACCACGGAGATCGGCGGAAAGTCGCTCTCCATCGAGGTTGGCAGACTCGCCAACCTCTCGCAGGGCTCCTGCGTCGTCACGCTCGGCGACACCATGGTGCTCGCCGCGGTGAACGCCGCGAAACCCCGTCCCGGCATCGATTTTTTCCCGATGACCGTGGAGTACAGGGAAAAGACATACGCCGCCGGCAAGATCCCCGGCGGCTTCTTCAAGCGCGAAGCACGCCCGACGACCAAGGAAGTCCTCGGCTGCCGCATGATCGACCGCCCCGTCCGACCGCTCTTCGCGAAGGGCTACCTGGCGGATCTGCAGATCATCTGCAACGCGATCAGCTACGACGGTATTCATGACCCCGACTGCCTTGCCGGCATCGGCGGGTCGATGTCCATCATGCTGGCCGACATCCCGCTTCACGGGCCGGTCGCCTGGGTGCGCGTCGCCTCGTTCGACGGCAAGCTGGTGATCTTCCCCGCCGACCACGAGTTGGAAAAGGCGGAACTGAGCATCGTCATCGCCGGCACGGCGGATTCGGTGACCATGGTCGAGGCCAGCTCCGGCGGCACGGATGAAGCCCTCATCCTCGATGCCATCGACATGGGCCACGCCGCGATCAAGGAGATCTGCGCGCTCCAGAACGAGGTCCTCAAGGAGCTCGGCAAGACGCCCGCCATCGATTCGTGGGAGATTCCCGCCGACCCGATCGACGAGGTGATTCCGCACGTCCGCGAAGCGCTCGCGGGCAAGGTGCGCGAAGTCATCATCCAGCCCAGCAAGCCGGGCCGCCAGGCCGCGCTCGCGCCCCTCAAGGAAGAGGCGATGACCCGCTTCGCCGACGTCAATGAGACCGGCGAAGATGGCAAGTTCCCGGCCAAGCTGGTCTCGAACGCCTTCCGGACCGTCTGCGACGAGGTGCTGCGCGCCCTGATCGTTGAAGGTACCCGCGTCGATGGCCGCAAGTCCGACGAGATTCGCAAGATCGATTGCGAGATCGGCGTGCTTCCCCGTGCGCACGGCTCGGCCGTCTTCACGCGCGGCGAGACGCAGGCGCTCGTTACCGCCACGCTCGGCACCGGCCGGGACGAGGTGATCATCGACGGCATCCAGGACGAAATGCGCAAGCGTTTCTACCTGCACTACAACTTCCCGCCGTTCTGCGTCGGAGAGGTTCGTCCGCTGCGTGGCACGAGCCGTCGCGAGCTGGGTCACGGCGACCTGGCCGAGCGCGCGCTCTTGCCGCTCATTCCCGACGTGCTCAAGTTCCCGTACACGCTGCGCATCGTCTCCGAGATCCTGATGAGCAACGGCTCGTCCTCGATGGCGAGTGTCTGCGGCGGCACGCTGGCGATGCTCGATGCGGGCATCCCGATGGAAAAGCCGGTCGCGGGTATCGCGATGGGCATGGTCAAGGAGGGCGACACCGTCGTCGTCCTGTCCGACATCCTCGGCGACGAGGACCACGCGGGCGACATGGACTTCAAGGTGACCGGCACGGCCGACGGCGTGACCGCGCTGCAGATGGACATCAAGGCCATCGGCGTGGACCGCTCGGTGCTCGAGCAGGCGCTCAATCAGGCCAAGGTAGGCCGCATCCACATTCTCGCCGAGATGGCCAAGGCCATCGACAAGCCGCGCGAGGACTACTCGGATCACGCTCCGCGCCTGCTCACGGTTCAGATCTCCACCGAGAAGATCGGCACCATCATCGGCCCTGGCGGCAAGATGATCCGTCAGATCCAAGAGGAGACGGGCAGCACGATCGAGGTCACCGACACAGGCCTCGTGAAGGTCTTCTCGACCAGTGGCGCCAGCGCCGAACGCGCCCGCCAGTGGATCGAGGATCTCACGCTCGAGCCGGAAGTGGGCAAGATCTACGAGGGGCCGGTCGTGGAAATGCGCGACTTCGGTGTCTTCGTGAAGATCCTTCCCAACCAGGACGGCATGGTTCACGTCTCCGAACTGGCCGACGGTTACGTCGAGCGTCCCGAGGACGTGGTCAAGGTCGGCGAGGTCATCAAGGTCAAGTGCATCGCGGTGGAAATGGGCAAGTGCAAGCTCAGTCGCCGCGCGGTGCTGATCGAGGAGGCCGGCGGCACCTACGAGCCGAACCTTCCGCCTTCGGGCGGACGGGGCCGAGGTGGTGATCGTGGTGGCGGACGTGGCGGAGACCGTGGCGGGCGCGGAGGCGGCGGAGGCCGTGGCCGCGATCGTCGCTAACGAGTCACCAGCAGCAACGGAACATCAGAATTCACGGTGCCGCGAGCAGAATGCCGAACGCACCATCAGCAATAGTAGGAGATGCACAATGGCCACCGGAAACGTCAAGTGGTTCGACAACCGCAAGGGATGGGGCTTTATTACCCAGACCGACGGTGAAGAAGTATTCGTCCATTACCGCGCCATCGATGGCGACGGGTTCCGCAAGCTGAAGGACGGGCAGGCTGTCGAGTTCGAAGTCGTCGAGGGCGAAAAAGGCCTCTACGCCGAAAACGTCCGACTCGTCTAACCGACTAGAGAATCCAAACGAAGAGAGCCGGTCGCACAAGCGGCCGGCTCTTTTTTTATTCCGCGGCAATCGCAAGGCCTCTCGCTCCCGGCCTTGGGCTCTGGGCTCAGAGCTTTGCGTCGCAACCAGGCCATCCGCTCGCGCACGATCTGCAGTGGGGACTCGGGAGTCCAGTTGCCGGTCCCCCAGACAATCGAGGCCCCACGCCAAAACGTTCGGAGGAAGGCCTGTCTGGTCGTTGCGCAAAGCTCAGAGCCCAAAGCCCAAAGCCGACTCTGCAAACTACTCAGCGGGCGGATCGCGCTCGGCGTCGGTCTCTTTGGCCGCGCGCTCTTCGGGCGACTCGACCTTGCGGCCCTCCTTGCGCGCGCGGATGCGGGCAAGGCGGTCCTCCTCACCCGGGGGCGCAAAGACCCTCGAATCGAGGCGGTGCTTGACGCGGATGGGGGTTCTGAAGAAGGCGAGCTCCGAGTTCGCCTTGGTCTTGTTGGTGCGGCTG
>CBDURV010000218.1:0-6872 GCA_965369495.1 uncultured bacterium | reverse complement strand
CTTGTACTCGGCCATGTTTTGATCCTAACGAGGGCGTCCCATGGCCGCATAGATCTGGCGGCGGGCCTTTTCCGCGCGGCGGCGCACGGCGGAGTCCTTGTCCTGCATGATCGCGCGGTTGAGGTCGCTGATCGCGCGCCGGTCACCCAGCTTGCCGAGGCCCGTGCAGGAGTCGGCGCGCACTTGCCAGGAGGGATCCTCCTTGAGCAGTTTCACGAGCTGGGTGTAGGCGCGCGGATCACCCGTGCCGCCCAGCGCGAGCGCGCAGAGCCGGCGCCCCTTGACCCCCACATCCTTGCGCTCGTAGACCTTGAGCAGATACGGCACCGCCTGCCCCCCCATGCGCTCCAGCATGTCGATGCAGTCCTGACGCGTCAGGTCGTCGATGATGAAGTACTGGCCATCGGCGCGCTTGATGCGGTCGAGCACGATCAGATCGACGAGATAGGGGGCGCAGGGGGCGCCGATTTCCACGATCTCGTTCTTGACCTTGACCAACTCCTTGCCGCGTCGGTCCCGCTGCGCGTTCACTTCCATGTAGTACTTGAGGAAGTACGTGGCGATCAGGTTGGCGGCGCCCGGGCTCCGCGCCTTGAAGCGGTTGCGCTCACGCGGCCAGCGCGGGTCGTCCTTCCGGTAGAACTCCCAAACGCGCTGGAACTCCTTGACCTCATCGGGTTTCGGGAGAGCGACCTCGCGTTCGGTGTGCTTCTCGGTCTTGCGATCGACCTCGATGCCGTCCTTGTCGTCGCCGTCCGTGCTGGACGACCCTCCGGCAGACGTCGAGCCGCACGCCATGGGGATAACCAGTGCAAAAATCAGGGACAACCTGTGCATAAGTCGGACATCATACGGGAGGGAGTGTCATGGTCATATCCGCGTGCGAATGAGCGTGGTTGGGGTGCGCTAAACTGCCATCCGAATGTCCTTCGTCCACCTGCACGGCCACTCCACTTACAGCCTTCTCGACGGCGCCTGCCGCGTCGGAAACCTCGCGCGACGTACAGCGGAAGCGGGCATGCCTGCCGTTGCGCTGACCGACCACGGCAACCTCTTCGGCGCAGTCGATTTCTATCGCGCGTGCAAGCAGGAGGGCGTCAAACCCATCCTCGGCATGGAGGCGTATGTCGCACCAAAGAGTCGCCACGACCGCGAGCGCAACCCGGTCGCCGCGTACCACCTGACGCTGCTGGCCAAGAACAAGACCGGTTGGCAGAACCTGATCAAGCTGTCGAGCGCCGCCTACATGGAGGGCTTCTACTACTCGCCGCGCATCGACCGCGAGTTGCTCGAAAAATACGGCGACGGACTTATCTGTCTTTCGGGATGCATGAGCAGCGAGACGAGTTGGCACCTGCGGCGCGACGACGAGGAATCGGCGCGCAAGGTGGCGGCGTGGTACGCGGAGCGCTTCGGCGACGACTACTACCTCGAGATCCAGAACCACGGCATCGAGGGGCAGGAGAAGATCCTCGAGGGCTGCGTGCGCATGGCCGACTACCTGGGCCGCCCGCTCGTCGCGACCAACGACTTCCACTACGAGACGGCCGAGGACGCGGACGCGCAGGAGCTGCTGGTCTGCATCAACACCGGCAAGACGCTGGCGGACGAGAAGCGCATGAAGATGAGCTCGCGGGAGCTCTGGTTCAAGGACGTCGAGTCGATGCGGCAGACCTTCTCGGAGGTTCCGAAGGCGATCACGAACACGCTGGAAGTCGCGGAGAAGTGCGACGTCGAACTCACCTTCGGCGAGATGCACCTGCCGCAGTTCGACGTGCCGGAAGGCAACACGCCCGCCGGCTACCTGCGCGACCTGTGCGAGGTGGGCCTCACCAAGCGCTACGGCGAGACGATCACGCCCAAGGTGCGCGACCGCTTCGAGATCGAGTTCGGCGTCATCGAGCAGATGGGCTTTATCGCCTACTTCCTGATCGTCTGGGACTTCATCCGCTACGCGCGCGAACAGGGCATTCCCGTCGGCCCCGGCCGTGGCAGCGCCGCCGGTTCGGTGCTGGCGTACGCGCTCGAAATCGTCGACGTCGATCCGCTCAAGTACGACCTGCTCTTCGAGCGCTTCCTGAACGCCGAGCGCGTGTCGATGCCGGATATCGATATCGACTTCTGCCGCGACCAGCGCGCCGACGTGATCGAGTACGTGCAGAAGCGCTATGGCGGCAAGGAGCGCGTGGCGCAGATCATCACCTTCGGAACGATGGCGGCGAAGGCGGTCATCCGCGACGTCGGCCGCGTGCTGGGCGTGCCGCTCTCCGAGGTGGACAAGATCGCCAAGAAGATCCCCGGCGGCCCCGGCGTGACGCTGGCGGGCGCGCTGGAACAGGACGCGGAACTGCGCGAGATGGTGGAGGACGCGGAGAGCGATGCGGGTCGCATCTTCAAGTACGCGCGCACGCTGGAAGGCTGCCACCGCAACTCCGGCACGCACGCGGCGGGCGTCGTCATCGCCGATGCGCCGCTGACCGAGTACGTCCCGCTCTACAAGAACGGCGAGGACGTCTCGACGCAGTTCCCGATGGACATCATCGAGCAGATGGGCCTGCTCAAGATGGATTTCCTCGGGCTCAAGACGCTCACGCTGATCGCCCACGCGAGTCGCCTGGTCGTCGAGGGGGGCGGGGATCTCCCGGACTTCCGCTCGGAAGAGTTCAAGCTGTACGACGACACGAAGACCTACGACCTGCTCTGCAAGGGCGAGAGCTTCGGCGTCTTCCAGCTTGAGTCGAGCGGCATGCGCGACCTGCTGCGGCGCCTCAAGCCGCGCAACTTCGAGGAGATCCTCGTCCTCATCGCGCTGTTCCGCCCGGGTCCGCTCGACTCCGGCATGACCGACGTCTACTGCAACCGCAAGAACAAGCTGGAGCCGGTCACCTACGACCACGAACTGCTCAAGCCGATTCTCGAAAAGACGCAGGGCGTCATCGTCTATCAGGAGCAGGTGATGCTGCTTGCTCACCATGTGGCGGGCTTCTCGCTCAACCAGGCGGACTCCCTGCGCAAGGCGATGGGCAAGAAGAAGCCGGAGGTGATGGAGCCCTTCAAGGAGCCGTTCCTCGTCGGCTGCGGCGAGAAGGGCATGCCGCGCGGAACGGCCCAGGAGGTCTGGGACAAGATGGCGACCTTCGCGCGCTACGGCTTCAACAAGAGTCACAGCGCCGCGTACTCCGTCGTCACCTACCAGACCGCGTGGCTCAAGGCGCACTACCCGGTCGAGTTCTTGGCGGCGCTGCTGACCGTCGACTCGGGCAACATGGACAAGGTGACCGACGCGCTCGAGGAGTGCCGACGCCTGGAGATCGAGGTCGGCGCGCCCGACATCAACCACTCCGCATCGGACTTCGGTGTGGATCGCGACGGCGAAGGCGAGGCCGAGTCGATTCGTTTCGGCTTCACGTCCATCAAGGGCGTGGGTGGTCCCGCATCGGATGCCATCGTCGCGGGGCGCGCGACCACTGGTAATGGGGATGAAGGCGACTTCAAGTCGATCTTCGATCTGACCACGCGGGTGGATCTGCGCACGGTCAACAAGGGCACGCTCGAAGCGCTCATCAAGGCGGGCGCCTGCGACCATCTGGGCGGCGAGCGCGCCGGACATCGGGCGCAGTTGATGGCTGCGCTCGAATCGGCCATCCGTGCCGCCGCGACCGAGCAGGCGGACCGGCGCGCCGGGCAGATGAGCCTGCTTGGGGGCGGCGGAGCGGAGACGGCCGAGCCGATATTGGCCGACTGCCCGCGCATGACGGATGCCGAGATGCTCCAGTACGAAAAGGAGCTCACCGGCCGCTACTGGTCGAGCCACCCGCTGGCGCAGCACGAGGAATTGCTGCGCACGTTCGCGTCCCACAGCGCGCGCGAGGTGCAGGAGTGCGCCGACCAGGTGCCGGTGGTGCTGGCGGGTCTCGTGACGGGCGTGCAGGAGCGCGTGATTCAGCGCGGCCGCAACGAAGGCAAGAAGATGGCGCGGTTCCGTATTGAGGGGTTCCAGGGGACCGTGGACGCGGTCATGTTCTCGGATCCGTATTCGCAGTACCGCGAGTTGCTGACCGAGAACCGCGTGTTGTTCTTCGTCGGCGACGTGGACGCGACGCGCGACGAGAACAGCATCCGCGTCAACGACGTGCATCTGCCCGAGGAGGCGACGCGCGCGCTGGCGGGCCTGGTGCAGTTCAACCTGATCGACGGAATCGAGATCTCAGATATCGAAGATCTGCTGCGCGAGCACAAGGGCGAGCGCGCCGTGCTGTTCGCGCTCTCACCGGAGCCGGGCCTGCGCGTCGCCGTGCGGGCGGACACCGCCTTCGGCGTCGATCCCACGCCCGAGTTCATGGAGTCCGCCAAAGCGCTCTTCGGCGACCGCAACGTGCGCCTCAGGGCCGCCCCGCCGCAGCGCAAACAGCGCAAAGGCGGCTTCCGCAAGCGCGATTGACTCGGCTGCGCCTCGTCAATCGCGCTGCTCAGGGCTGTGGGCTTTGAGCTCTGGGCCGCAACCAGCCCGCCCACCTGCCAATCGGACCACCGCCTGCCAGCGGAGGCGCAACCGAGACCCCATCCCACCCGGAAGTCCAAGCCCACTCCCTGGTCGCGACGCAAAGCCCATAACCCAAAGCCCAAAACCGAGGTACAGGGTCCCCCGCCACTCAGTACCCTCTCTCCCATGAGAAAAGCGAGGCTGATCTGCGCGATCCTATTGGCGCTTCCGCTGCTCGTATTCGGCGCGAGCTGTTTCGTTCCGGGCTTCGAACCACCGGCTCCCCCCGACCCGGACGCATCGGGCGTGAAGCTGATCGAAGCGATGCGCGCGGGCGGCCTCATGGCTCCCATCGCCGCCAGTCACGTCCTGATCGGGCTGCTGCTGTTGGTCCCGCGGACGCGCTTCGCCGGTGCGGTGCTGCAATTGCCGATGAGCGTCGGCATTCTCGCGTTTCACGTGACGATGCTGCCGGCGGGAAACGCGCTCGCTATCGTCATGCTGGCTATCAACTGCTTCGTCATTGCCGACCGCACCCGATTGCGCGCGCTGCTCGGCACAACAGGCTGATAACAAAGAAAAGGGCCTCCGCTTGTGGCGGAGGCCCTTTCCGTACCGTACCGCGTCCCCGCGGTTCTCTCATTCTTGGAGTTGCGCTACTTGGCGAAGGGCGCCTTCTTTTCCAGCACGATCTTGGGCGCCGGCTTCTGAAGGACATCCCACTCCGCGTCTTCGGCGATGATGGGGTCCTGCTGCGGGGCGAACTCGTCACCCTCGCGCCGGAAGCGCAGCTTGCGCGCCACGGAATGCTGGAGGATGACGAAGGGCTCGGTGTAATCCGCGTCCTTGCCGGCCTTCTTGAGCACCCGCTTGTTGTGATGGTGATAGGCACGGTGCGGGAACGTGAATCCGTTCGCACCGTACTTGCGCACGCGAGCATCGATGGCGCGCGGCTCAAGCCCCGTCACCACGACCTCGGCACTGCGCCATTCACGGTTGAAGTTGCCGAAAACGGCGATGCCCTTGACGCTCTGTCCGGGCGCCAGCTCCTTCATGCCGTTGATGGTCTGGACGTTCTTGATGTCCGACGAGCGCGCCATGCGCCTGTAGAACTCCTCGGCGTCCGGGAACGGCAAGGCGATGTGCGCCTTGTTGTTCTGTCGCGCTCCACCCTTCACGTTCGCCACGATGTGCAACCCGAGCTCGGCCTTGACCTTGCCCCTGTTGCTCACCGTAAACGGCATGAAGTAGAAGGTGCGCGCACTGCCGTCCTTGTAGGACACCACCAGCACGTCGAGCTTCCCCGGCTTGAAGTCGAGGGCCCAGGGCTGGTCAGCATCATCCTGCGCACCATCTTGGGCGATAGTCGGCAGGGCGAACGCCAGCGTCAGCAAAGCCGCACAGGCGGCGAGCGTGATCTTCATCTCTCTCCTCGTCGCTCGGTTGTCGAACCAGAAATTCAAACGACCTAGTTGTCGTCCGTGCGCAGGCACTTGAGGTCTTCGACCTCCGAGCCTTCGCCGACCCGAATCTCGGTATCAATCGAGATCTTCCAGTCGTCGAACTTGAGCTTGTACTTGACCGAGGAGTCGTTGTAGCCGATGACGAAGCCCTTGTTGTTGTGATGGTCTTCGCTGTCATCCGCAAGCAGCGCCTGCGACTTCGGGCTCGACTTGCTCGCCTTGCACTTCTTGTTTTTCTGATCGCGACCGGCGTACGACGACAGATGGCCGTACTCGCCATCCTGGTCGAGGTTCGAGTCCTTGTAGGCCTTCATCCCACCGGAGTCTTCCCAGCTATCAAACTGGTCGCCCGGGCAGAAAAACAACTTCCCCTTCTTCTCGTCCACGATCTCACCGGAGTGGACCAGGTAGAGAAGAAGATTGACCCCGCCGTAGGCCGGGAACTTCGGTCCCTTGGTACCGATCAGCAGACCGGTGAGGTTCCTCACGTTGTTGGTGCATTGCGCGACGTTGGCTTTCTCTTGCCCCTTGGGGATGAGGACTACCACCAGTCCAGCCAGCACCCCGATGATCGTCACGACCACGAGGATCTCGATAAGGGTGAAACCCTTCTGCGTCCTGTGCATTGAGCAGATCTCCTTGATTTGGGCGCCGGCCTGCCGTCCTACGACGCCTGCGTCCCACTGCGGCGCGGGATTGTATGGAATCGAGAGTACGAAAAAAAGTCCGTTGTGGAGCAGCATCTTGCGACGGGGGTTTGAGAGCCCGCCGAGCCCCCGCCGATCGCTTCCGAGACACCCCCCAAAACGGCCCCAATTCAGGATACACCCATATCATGATCCGCTGATATGATCCCCCGCATGCAGCGCCTGCTCCGCCTCCTATCCGACCCCACGCGGCTGCGGATTTTAGCCGCGGTGGAGGGT
>CBDURV010000217.1:0-6880 GCA_965369495.1 uncultured bacterium | reverse complement strand
AGAGCGAAATCGTGCTGGCGCATCTCGGCAAGTACGCCAAGAGCGACAAGCACCCCTTCATCGCGCTCAACACGGCGTTCCTGGAGGACGGCGTCTTCGTCTACCTGCCCAAGAACACCGAACTGGCACAGCCGATCGAGATCCTGCACATCGCCACGGGGGCGAAGACCTCCTGCCCGCGCCACCTCGTCGTGGCCAAGGAGAGCTCGCGCGCCTGCCTGGTCGAGACCTACGTCTCGCTCAACGAGCACGCCGGCTTCGTCGATGCCGTGGCCGAGGTGGTGGTCGCCGCCAATGCGAACCTCCAGCACTGCAAACTGCAGTTCGAGAACGAGGAGGCGCTGCACGTGCACGCCACCAACGTGCACCAGGGGCGCGACTCCAACTACGCCAACCACACCATCACGCTGGGCGGCAAGCTGACGCGCAACGGCATCCAGAGCGTGCTCGACGACGAGAACATCGTCTGCACGCTCAACGGGCTGTTCCACACCCACGCCGACGCGCACGTGGACAACCACACCTGGCTCGAGCACAAGAAACCGAACTGCGACAGCCACGAGCTCTACAAGGGCATCCTGGACGACACCAGCAGCGCCGTGTTCGCCGGCAAGATCCACGTCTACGAGGACGCGCAGAAGACCGACGCCAAGCAGTCGAACTGCAACCTGCTGCTGACCGACACCGCCAAGGTGGACGCCATGCCGCAGCTGGAAATCTACGCCGACGACGTCAAGTGCACGCATGGCGCGACCATCGGACAGCTCGATGACCACGCGCTGTTCTACCTGCGCTCGCGCGGCATCCCGGCGACCCAGGCGCGCAACATGCTCATTCGCGCCTTCGCATCGGACGTGGCGCATCGCATCCCGGTCGAGTCGATTCGCGACCGCGTGGACGAACTCCTCACCGATCGCCTGCCCGGCGGCCGGATGGACAGCTAGCGAGTGGCCGGCGGAATGAGCTTCAACGCCGAGAGCATTCGGGCACAGTTCCCCGCTCTCGCGTTGCACGTGCACGACCAGCCGCTCGTCTATCTCGACAACGCCGCGACGAGCCAGAAGCCGCGCGCCGTGCTCGACGCGATCACGCTCTATTACGAGCGCGAGAACTCCAACGTCCACCGCGGCGTCCACCACCTCAGCCAGGTGGCGACGCTCGGCTACGAGAACGCGCGCGACAAGGTGCGCGACTTCATCGGCGCCACGGCGCGCGAGGAGATCATCTGGACGCGCGGCACGACCGAGGCGATCAACCTCGTCGCGCAGGGCTACCTGCGCCCGTCCGCGCAACCGGGCGACGAGGTGCTGATCACCGAGATGGAGCACCACTCCAACATCGTGCCGTGGCAGATCCTGCGCGATCAGTGCGGCATCGTGCTCAAGGTGGCGCCGATCGACGACACCGGCACCGTGGACATGGATGCGTTCCGCGCACTCATCTCCGAAAAGACGCGGCTCGTCTCCGTCGTGCACGTCTCCAACAGCCTCGGCACGATCAACCCCGTGCGCGAGATGATCGCGGCCGCCAAGGAACGCGGCGTGCCCGTGCTGCTCGACGGCGCGCAGGCGGTGCCGCACATGCCGGTCAACGTCGTGGAACTCGACTGTGACTTCTACGCATTCAGCGGCCACAAGGTCTTCGGGCCGACCGGCATCGGCGTGCTCTGGGGCCGGCGCGAAATCCTCGAACCGATGGGCCCTTGGCAGGGCGGCGGCGACATGATCAAGCATGTCACCTTCGAGAAGACCATCTACAACGACCTGCCCTACCGCTTCGAGGCGGGCACGCCCCACATCGAGGGCGCGATCGGTCTCGGCGCGGCCATCGACTGGCTCGGCACCTTCGACCGCGAGGCGGCGCTGGCGCACGAGCACGACCTCGAGCGCCACGCCAGCGAGGAACTCGCCAAGCTGCCCGGCCTGCGCCTGATCGGCACGGCGGAACACAAGGCGGCGGTCGTCTCGTTCGTGCTCGCCCACGCGCACGCCCACGACGTCGGGCAGATCCTCGACGGCGACGGTGTGGCGGTACGCGTCGGCCACCACTGCACGCAACCGGTCATGCAGCACTTCGGCGTGCCCGCCACCGCGCGCGCCTCGTTCGCCTACTACAACACCCACGAGGACGTGGAGGCGCTCGTCCGCGCCGTCCGCAACGTCTCGGAGATGTTTTCCTGATGAGCGATCTCCGCGAGCTCTACCAGCAGGTCATCCTCGACCACAACAAGAAGCCGCGGAACTTCCGCGCGATCGAGCCATGCGAGCACGAGGCGGACGGTTTCAATCCGCTCTGCGGCGACAAGGTCCACATCTACGTGGAGACCGACGGCGACACGATCATCGACGTCGCGTTCCAGGGCGAAGGCTGCGCGATTTCGACCGCCGCCGCGTCGATGATGACCGAGGCGATCAAGGGCAAGAGCATCGCCGAGGCGGAGGCGATCTTCGCCGCGTACCAGAAGATGGTCACCGGCGCCGAGGACGCGGACTCCGCAAAACTCGGCAAGCTGGCCATCTTCGAGGGCGTGCGCGAATACCCCATGCGCGTCAAGTGCGCCACGCTCGCATGGCATACGATGCGCAGCGCCCTGCACGACTCGAACGAAACCGCAACGACGGAGTGAGAGATGAGCACAGTCGATACCGAAGCGCTCAAGGAAAAGGTCATCGAGACCATCCGCACGATCTTCGACCCCGAGATCCCCGTGAACATCTACGACATGGGCATGATCTACGAGGTGCGCGTCGAAGAGAACGGCTATGCGCACGTGACGATGACGCTCACGACGCCGGCCTGCCCCGTCGCGGGAACGCTGCCCCCGGAAGTGGAGCACCGCGTCGCCGCCGTCGAAGGAGTCACCGACGCCAAGGTCGAACTCGTCTGGGATCCGCCCTGGACCCAGTCGATGCTGAGCGAAGCGGCCAAGCTACAACTCGGGCTGCTCTAGCATCGTGCGCCCGGCGTTGTTGGTCCTGGCCCTACTCGCCGCATGCTCGTCGGGCGGCGGAGCGACCGCCGTCACCGACCTCGGACGTATTACCGAGGCCGTCGTGACGGGCGATCTCGATTCGTTCCGATTCACGGCGGCAGTCGATGGCCAACTCCGCATCCGGATCGATATGCCCGTGGGCATCGACTACGACCTCGCGCTGTTCGATTCGACACGCCGCAGGCTGGCAACATCCCGTTCCGACAACCGCGATGTCGCCGTCGAGTGGATGTACTTCCCGGTGTCGCAAGACAGGATCTACTTCGTAGAAGTCGAGGGGGCGCGGGGGGGCCACCGCCTGGCACTGGAAATCGAGCAACCCGCAGTATCCAGCGAGACCGTCATCGGTTCGCTTGCGCAAGCACGGAGTTTCCACGCGATGGCTCCGCTGCCCGACGGGCGCGCGCTGATCGCGGGTGGCACGACCGATCCATCCAGCCCGAACGCCGCGCTCTCGAACGCGCTCGACTCGACGGAACTCTTCAACCCGGCAACCGGTGAGTTCATGGCTGGCCACGACCTCGGTGGCGCGCGCTTCGGACTGACTGCGACGCTGCTGCCGACCGGGCGCGTGCTGCTGGCAGGCGGCGACTTGCTGGGCACGGCGGATCTCTTCGACCCCGCCGCGCCCCCTCAACTCCGCATCCCCATGACCGGCGGACTGCGCCTACTCGCCAGCGCCACGTTGTTGGCGGACGGGCGCGTGCTGATCGCCGGGGGTACGACGATCGTCTTCGCCCCTCTGCCGACCGCGCGGACCCTCGACACGACGACGATCTTCGATCCGAAGACGCGAAGCTTCTCCGCCGGGCCGATGCTGCGGGCAGCGCGTGTCTCCCACGCCGCGGTTCGCATGCCCGACGGACGCGTACTGCTCACCGGAGGCGTCGGTCGGTCCGACAGCGAATGGATCGACTCGGCCGGCAGCACGCCGGGCCCCGCGCTGAGCGGTGTGCGCGACGACCACACCGCGACGCTGCTGGCCGACGGACGGATTCTGATCGCGGGCGGCCAGGACACGACGGGGCGCAGTCTGGACAGCGCCGAGGTGCTCGATCCGGGCGCAAGCGCGTTTCGGCTGCTCGCGTCCCCCATGGGCAGTCGGCGCGCCGACCATCAAGCAGTCCTGACGCCGAACGGATCCGTCCTGCTGCTCGGCGGCGAGGACGATCTGGGTGGCGGGCTGGATGTGATCCTGACCACCGTCGACCGCTTCGATCCAGACAGCGAGTCGTTCACGACCATGACCGCGCTGCAGATACCGCGCGACGATCACCGCGTCGCGCGTTTGCTGGATGGCCGACTACTCGTCACGGGCGGCGAGGACGGAAGCTCGACCTCCATCCGCGACGCGGAAATCTATCCCAAGTAGTTCATCCAGGAACTCATGTTGATGACCATCTTCTGGATGGCCTTGAACGGCGTCCAATACTCGGTGTAGATCGAAGCCGTACCTACCGCGCCGAATCGGATCGGAAACTCGGCCGGCACGTCCGTCAACTCGATGCGAACCGCGTAGGGCCCCGACTCACTCACTTGCATGATGTCCGGCAACTCGCCCGACGGCAAAGCCTGCGCCTTCTGATTCGCCCAGAGCCTTCGCTTGACGATTCCCTGGAAGACCTGGCCGGGATACATGGTGAACGTGATATCGACCGGGTTGCCCTCCTCCACGAAATCGGACAGGTACTGCGGAACCGCCGCGACGACCCAGCTCTCCTCCGTGCTGATCACGGTCATCGCGTAGTCGAACGCGCGCATCATGGTTCCGGTCCGAATCACGGTGGAGACAACCTCCCCATCAACCGGTGCGTAGGTTGTCGTGTGCTCGAAGTCCCATTTCGCCAGTTCGTAATTGTCGCGCGCCTGACGGATCACCGTGTGCTCGCCATCGATGGTCGATTCGAGCTTCGCCTTGACCTCGCGTGCCTGCGCCTTCGCTGCCGCCAAGGCCGACTTCGCTTCCTCAACCGCACTCTGCGCCTGCTGCTGCTGCGCCTGGGCACCGGTCAACTGTGACGGAATCGTCTCCTCCAGTCGCACGCGCGACTTTTCCGCGCCCGCATGCATGGCGACCACCGCCGCCGCGGCTGCATCGGCTTGCATCTGCGCCTCGGTCAACTGGAACTTCGAAGTCGCGTTGGACTTGTACGCCTCCGCGATCATATCGACCGTCACGCGCGCCGCCTTGGACGTCGATTCCGCCCTGTCCACGTCCGCCTTTGCCTTCGCATACTCGCTGCGCGCCTCGACGATCTGGTCGCGAGTCGAGGCAACCGACGCCGCGGCAACACGCACGGCCGCCTGTTGCGTCGTAACCCGACGCCCCGCCTGCTGCACAAGGGCGACGGCGGCATCGTAGGAGGCGCCGAGAGCCTTTACGTCTTCGCGCGCCTGCTTCAACTGCGCCGCGGCGAATTCCATCTTGTAGCGGTAGCGTGCCGGATCGACCTGGAAGAGAGGCTCCCCCTTCTTCACGTCCCGCGGCTCGGTGACCCAAACCTTCACGATGCGCCCGCTCACGTCGGTACGCATCTGGATCACCGGACTCGTCGTGACGGCGCCGTCGGGCACGGTCGGCGCGCTGATCTTCCAACCGAGCACGAGGATGATCAGCACGAAGAAACCCGCGACCACGACGCCGATGGTCCGGTTCTTGGTCCACGCGACACCCAGCTTCTTGAAGATCAGCCAGACGACGAAGAAGTAGATGCCCATGAGTGCGGCGACCATGGCTAGCTCTCCCCGCCGATGGGCCGCGCGTGCGCCCAGACACAAGCGATGACCCACGTCACCATGCCGGTCAAAAGGCCAAGCCACGCGGCCGTCTCAATTGCGGACGCCTGCGGGTGCTCCCGTTCGCGAGCAACGACGCCGGGGAAGTTGAGCACCTTCAACACGATCCCGAGCACCAGCCCGAAGATCAAGAAGAGCATCAACAGCGAGACGATTTTCCAGACCATGAGTCCTCTCCTCAACTTCCGCGCGTGCGCTCCGATACTGACGCATGCGACGGGTAGTGGGCATCCTACTCGTCCTGACCGCGTGGTGCGCGGCGCAGGACGAGTCTGCGGAGTATGAGAAAGCACTCCGCCTCCAGACCAAGAAAAAATGGGGGCTGGCCCAGAAGGCGTTTCGGCGCTTTGTGCGCGACCACCCCGAGTCGCCACTCGCCAAGGACGCCGCGAGCCGCTCGAACGACAACTGCTATCTCGGCACCGAGATGCTTTGGAAGGGCGGCCCCCCCGCCAACCGCGTCGATCTGGCGGTGATGGGCGACGGCTTCACCGTGGACAGCGCCTCGCAGCGCAAGCAGGAGAAGTGGGCCAAGCTCTGCATCGACGTGTTGTGGAACGAGAAGGCGCTGTCGCAATATCGCAGCTACTTCAACGTCTACTTCGTGCGACTCGGCTCGCTGGAAGAGGGCGTCGATCCGCAGCTTTCGCCCGAGCAACTCCAGAAGATCCGTAAGAAGAACCGCGGCCGCTCGAAAAGCCGGCAAAAGAAGACCAACTTCTCGACCGCTCTCGAGGCCAAGGCGGCAGGGCCCCAAGGGCAGGTGGTCATGGACCGCAAGCTCGTCTACAAGTGGCTCGACATCGTAACCGTAAAGAGGAGAGCCCCTCCGCCGTCATAACCCGTTACGGGGACGGCGGTTAGAACGTCGATCTGCACTGTTGGGTGTGCAGATTGAGGTATGCTGGCGTCGTGCTCGCCAACGTCTTAGGTCCGCTGATCTGGCGCGAGGGGCAGCATCTGATACTCGGCTGCCTAGCACTGGGGCTGGTGGAAGGCATCGTCGTCGCACGCCTTCTGCGTGTGCGGATGCGCGCCGCGCTGCCTGCGATGATTCTCGCCAACTACGCATCGGCCTGGATCGGCGCCATT
>CBDURV010000216.1:0-6897 GCA_965369495.1 uncultured bacterium | reverse complement strand
AGACCGGTCGCGGGGTTGTTGTAGAGGTAGTAGTTGTGCGGCCGCGCCAGATAGCTGTCGAGGTTGCAGATCGCGACGGAGACCGCCAGCCAGGGAATGAAGCTATCGACATCGAAAATCGTCTCGATGTCCACGTCGGGGTCGTTCAGCTCTTCAATGAACTCCTCGACGTCGCTCCAGTCGCCCTTCTTGTTGGTCTTCTTCTCCATCTTTTCCCGCACCAGGTGCGTCAGGAAACCAGCCTCGCCCGCCGGCTTGTAGAGGTTGCCCGAGTCGTTCCCGAACCGATCGCGCAGGAACGTCTTGTCGACCTGCTCGATCAGCACGTACAGCCCGCGGAATTCGCCGTTGAAGTAGACGGCGCACGAACGCGCGCGCGGCGCTCGCGCGCCAAACTCGCGCAGCAGGCCGACGGTCAGAATGTCGCGCATCAGCGTCGGGTCGCGAAACCCGTTGGCGAGGTTGACCTTGTCCATTCCCAGGAAGGTGCGGTCCTCGGTTTCCGGATAGTCGTCGTCGAACTTGTCGAAGTCGAGTTTGTAGTGAAGCTTCGTGCGCCCGTCCTGGTAGGGCCGCAGCAGGGAGGTATTGCCCTTGTGGCGGATCCCGACGTGTTCGTAGGTCGTGCCCTGAAAGCGGACGGTGCAGTCGAAGTATTCGTAGTCACGTTCCAACGCCGGCAGGGCAGCCTGCACCTCGAGGTCGGACATCATGAGCGCGGTTTCGGTCGGGTCGATCTCGATATCGAGCCGTATGACATCATCGGGCGCGTCGAAGAGCGCCTGCACGATCGTCGGCGTCGGCAGCACACCGGCGTCGGACGTCTCTACCGCGCCGCCAGAGCCGCACGCGGTCACCCCGAGCAATAACAACGCTGCCACCGAACTCATCCCTGCCCTCATCGCAACCAATCTATCCGGTTTCGGTGGGTCATATCCACTGGAACGGGCGCGTCCGCGCGATCGAACCGTATCGAATTGACACGCGATTGGTCCCTGCGGCAGCGATGCGGTCGCGGACAGCGCCATCGGAATAGCAGTTTCTTGCCGCTCCTCGACTGCCGATAGGTGTTTGGCGGACCCGACCCCATGACCACGCTCATCTGCTCGTTCATCTTCGGGACCATCGGCTTCTCGTACTTCATCTACGGCAAGAAGCAGAACCGAATGGTCCCTCTGTTCTCCGGCGTGCTGCTTAGCGTGTTTCCCTTCTTCGTGTCCGGTGCGGTTGCAATGACCATCGTGGGAGCGATCCTCACGGCCATGCCGTGGGTGCTGCGCGAGTAACCGGAGCGCTCTCTATCGCCGTCCCCCCTGCGGCCGTCCCCCTTGCGGAATGGCGCGCCAGTCGATCGTACCGCTCGCGACATCCATGCCCACGCCTACGTTGCGCACCTTCCAGTTGTCGCTGCCCTTGGCATCGCCCCACGTACCGCCGTCCTTGAGCGCTTCCACCCAATAGGTGTCGGCACCACCCACGTCGAGGAACAGGCCGAGCGACGACGCATCGACCCAGTAGTTGCTCGGCGCGGCGAGGTCGGCGAAACGCTTGTCGTAGAGCGCGACCCCGGGCGTGTTCTTCGGCTTGCCCTTGTAGCTGTCGTCACCGCCCACGTCGATGAGCATCGCGAACGAACGGTTTATGGAGTAGCCGAGACCGTCGCCCGCGCACTCGTACCGGTCGTTGCCGCCGATGTTCACGAGCAGCGCATGCGTGAAATCGTGGCCGAACGCCAGCCCCGCCCGTTCCCCCTTGTGCCGATCGTCGCCCCCCTCGTCCAGCAGCACGCCAATGCAGAAGTGCGCGCCGCTACCCTGCGTCCAAACGTGCGCGTCGTACTGGTCATCCCCCTCGCCGTCGTACAACAAGCCAGTGCCGAACCAGTAGCCGGTTCCCATCGACCAGTTCCCGGCGCGATATTGGTCATTGCCCTTCAGGTCGAGCAGCGCGCCCAAACCGCCCGCCCAGGAGTGGCCATCGGACCCGTCGCCGCGCCGTCCCATCGCGCACCCCTGCGCATTGGAAACGCTGATCTTAAGATCCGAGTGGTAGCTCGGCCGCCCGCTCTTCGCGCCATCAGGCTCCGCCACGTAGCTGTCGTCGCCTTCCATATCCGTCAGCACGCCAACACCGCCGACGCCCCCGAACCCCTGCCCATCCGCATGCAGGTAGTAACGATCCGCACCACGCGCGTCGCCCAGCACGCCAATGCCGAACAGGCCGCACCCCTGCGCCGAGTAGCGCGCGTTGTAGTGGTCGTCGCCGCCCAGGTCCAACAGCGCACCGAGCCCGAACTGTCCCGCACCCTGCGCGAACTCGACCGCTTCGTAGCGATCGTCGCCCGCCGCATCCACCAACACGCCAATGCCGCAGAGCCCGGCACCCTGCGCCGCGCGCCCGCCGGTGTAGGTGTCGTTGCCCGCGAGATCGAGCGATAGACCGATCAACCGCGTGGCCGAGGAGGCGGCCACCGACCCGGTGTAGCGGTCGTTGCCGCCGCAATCGACCAACAGCAGCGCGTCGGTTCCGTCCAGCGCATCGTCGCCCGACCCGCGCACCCGAATCCAACCGAGCGGCGTTTTCCAATCGAACTTCACCTCGGCGCCGACCTCGATCCCCGCCAGTGATCGACGCGCCCGTTCCAGCGCATCCACGCACTTGATCCCCGCATACCAGAGCGAAGCCTCGTCCCATGCCTTGGCCACGTCATCGACGGCGGGCGAGTAGTCGAGGCCGTCCACGCTTTCGCGCGCAAGATCCAGTCGGCGTGCCACCGCGATGCGATCCTCCAGCGACACATTGCGAAACGCGCGCCGCGCCCAGCCGTGCGCATCAACAATGTCCAGCACCAAGCGCCCAAGTACGCCACTCACCTCCGGCGGAAGCTGCGCGGCCTGCGCCTTGAGGTCTTTCTCCAGCGCGGGATAGGGAGACTCCGTACCGAACGTGACGAACTTCGTCGGCCGCCCCGCGTAGCGATAGAGCGCCAACACCGCCTCGTCCAGCGGCGTCTTCTTGGCGGTCAGATTCGCGGCATAGGGACGGAACCCGCCAAAGCGATGCTCGACCCCGATGCCCTGCACGAAGCGATAGAGGTTGTACGAACCGCGCTCCGCGTCGGCAGCGAGTTTCGGCGCAGCAAGGTACGCGCGCGCCGTGGCCGCCATCGTGCGCGTGAACGGCACGGTGGCGAGCGGTTCGGCAAACAGGCCGTCGAAGTGCGCAAGCCGGTACGGCACCGCGCGCGGATATCGCACCCACCACGAACGCGGTCGAAAGCCGATCTTCTCGCGTGAGGTGCCTGCCCGCTCCAGGGCGATGTCGAGGGGGTCCGCGGGGGCGGAAACCGCCAGCAGCAACGCAACCAGTAGAATTCGCATGGGGCCGGTCTACCAAACTGCAGCGCTCGGCGGCGCAGGCGTTTCACTCGGCAAGCCGGTCCGGCCAGAAACCGCGCCTCATGATTTGTGCAGGCTACAGCCTTTCGTAGAACCAGACGAAGGACTTGCGCTGCGGCGCGGGCACAAGCTCGCCGATCAGCCTCGTGACCTTCATCAGCTCCCTGCGGATCGCGGTCGTCTCTTCACGATGCGCCGCGCGCACCTCCGACGACTTTTTGCGCCACTCCGGACTGTTGCGCTCCAATCCCTCCGCCTGCTTGGCGACCTCGGCATTGATCTTCTGCCTCAACTCCGAATTGCGCGTCTGGATCTTTTGCTGCTGATTGCGCAGACGCGTAACGGTCGCCTGCTCCTCGGCGGAAAGTTCGCGCGACGCGGGCGTCCACATGGAGTAGCCGCCGACGACCAGGTCGAGGTCCCCATCGCCGTCGTAGTCGATGGCATCGACATACAGACCCGCGTCCGGACGTGTCGGCTCGGTGCCCCCTTGGCCTGCGGCGCGAGGATCGTCTCGAGCGCTCCGAAGACCGGCTTGCCCTTCGAGCCGTTGTTGCGTGCCAGAGAGACGCCGCCGCCTTGACCCTTCGGGCTCCACGAGTTGCCGAAACTGCCGGCGAGCAGATCCATGTCGCCGTCGCCGTCCCAATCGACGAGTCGCGGCGCCGTCATCTTGGCAGCCAGCGCGAACGGGACGTCGCCGGCCATGACCACGATGTTCTTGCCTGTGAACTTGGGCGCCTTGTTCGTGCCCTCGTTCATCTGGCGATAGAGGTGGCCCCCCTTGTAGCTGCCCAGCAGCAGGTCGTAGTCGCCGTCGCCATCCCAGTCGAACGCGAGCGCGGAAATGCAGCGCTCCGAACGCGCCTTGCCGTCGGGCATCGCGCGACCGAGGTCTTCGTGTTTCTTGGTCTCGTAGTTCCAGATGCTGGAAATCAGCAGGCGCTGACCCTGCGCATCCTTGATGCGCTCGGGAGTGCCGAAGCCCTCGGCGCTACCGTAGCTGACGTGCGGTGAGCCGTCGAACGTCGCGGTGATGTAGTCGAGATGGCCATCGGCGTTGAAGTCCACGAACTGTGAACCCATGCCGATGCATCACCAGTTGCTGAACTTGAGCGGCTTGCCGTCCTTGCCCTTGAGCGGCTGTTCGGCTGCGAACCCTGTCTCCGTACGCTTCGCGAAGGTCACGCGGCCAATGAGATCCGCCACGACAAGGTCCGGTCGCTGATCGCCATCCACGTCATGAAAAACGGGGGACGGATAGAGACGACCCTCCCCAGCCTGAATGCGCTTGGGCGCGGCGAACTTGAGTTTTCCCTCGGTCTCGTCCGCGCGGCCCGGCGCGACGAGCAGCAACGCGGCGATGCCCGCGGCAGCAACGTGAAGTTTCATGTGCGTCATGATAACGGGCATCGACACGGCGGCGCCCCGTACAATCCCGCCGATCGCCATGACCAATAACACGTCTCTCCTAGCCCGCGAACTGAACATTCGCATCGAGCAAGTGCAGGCAACCGCCGATCTGCTGGACGGCGGCGCAACGATGCCGTTTATCGCCCGTTACCGCAAAGAGGCCACCGGCTCGCTCGACGAAGTGGCGATCACGGCGATTCGCGACCGACTCGCGCAGCTTGCGGAACTCGACAAGCGCCGCGACGCGATTCTCGGCTCGTTGCGCGAGCGGGAGCTGTGGACCGAAAAGCTGGCGCAGCGCTTGGCAGGCGCCACATCGCTGGTGGAACTGGAAGACATCTACCTGCCCTTTCGTCCCAAGCGCCGCACGCGCGCGATCGTGGCACGCGAGCGCGGCCTCGAACCGCTCGCGCGCCTCTTGTGGGAGCAGTCCAATAAGCACATCGATGTCCGCGGCTTCGTAGACCCCAGCAACGACGTGCCGGATACCGAAGCGGCGCTGGCGGGAGCGCGCGACATTCTCGCCGAGCAGGTGAGCGAGGACGCCGCGGTTCGAGCGGAACTGCGCACACTGTTTAGTCGCGAAGCGCACCTCATCTCCGCCGTCGTCAAGAAAAAGCAGGACGAGGCGGCGAAGTTCCGCGACTACTTCGACTGGAGCGAGCCGCTGCACCGTGCGCCCTCGCACCGCATCCTGGCGGTCCTGCGCGGCAGCAACGAGGGATTCCTGAAGGTGCACGTGCGGCCCGACGAGCAGAGGGCTATCGCAGGCATCGAACGGCGCTGCCTGCGCGGACGCGGCGGCTTCGCCACACAGCAGGTTCGGCTTGCGCTGCACGATGCGTACAAGCGCCTGCTCTTGCCGGCGTTGGAGCGGGAAACGCTCAAACTCGCCAAGCAGCGCGCGGACGACGAGGCGATCGGCGTCTTCGCGACCAACCTGCGCGAGTTACTGATGGCGGCGCCGCTCAGCGGCAAGCGTGTGCTGGCCATCGATCCCGGCTTTCGCACCGGCTGCAAGGTGGCCGTGCTCGATGCGTCGGGAGCGCTGCTGGAAAACACGACGGTCTTTCCCTCCCAGCGTTCCGGCGAGGCGGCGAAGACGCTGCGCGGTTTGCTGGAGCGGCACTCCATCGACGCGATCGCGGTCGGCAACGGCACCGCGGGCCGCGAAACCGAAACCTTTGTGCGGGAACTCGGCGTCGCGGCGCCGGTGATCATGGTGGACGAAAGCGGCGCCTCGATCTACAGCGCCAGCGAGGTGGCGCGCGAGGAGTTTCCCGACCACGACCTGACGGTGCGCGGCGCGGTATCCATCGGCCGGCGCCTGCAGGATCCGCTCGCCGAACTGGTCAAGATCGATCCCAAGTCGATCGGCGTGGGCCAGTACCAGCACGACGTGAACCAGCCTGCGCTCAAGGCGTCCCTGGACGACACCGTTCGCAGTTGCGTCAATGCGGTCGGTGTGGACGTCAACAGCGCCAGCGCCCAACTGCTCGCGCACGTGGCCGGTCTCGGCCCGCAACTCGCGCGCAACGTCGTCGATTGGCGCAGCGACAACGGTACTTTCCGTACGCGCCGGGATCTGCTCAAGGTCCCGCGCCTGGGCGCCAACGCATACGAGCAGGCGGCCGGGTTCCTGCGCATTCGCGGCGGCAAGCATCCGCTCGACGCGAGTGGCGTGCATCCGGAGCGCTACAAACTGGTGGAGCGCATGGCCAAAGGACAGGGTTGCGCCGTGGCCGACCTGCTGGCCGACGAAGCCAAGCGCGCCACCATCGACCTCGACCAGTACACGGGCGGCGACGTGGGACGCCCGACGCTGGTGGATATTCTCGAGGAGTTGGCGCGGCCCGGCCGCGATCCGCGCGCAGAGTTCGAGATGTTCGAGTTCGCGGACGTGCACAAGCCCAGCGACCTCGAACCCGGCATGACGCTGCCGGGCATCGTGACCAACGTCACCGCCTTCGGTGCGTTCGTCGATGTCGGCGTGCACCAGGACGGCCTGGTCCACATCAGCCAACTCGCCGACCGCTTCGTGAAGGACCCCAACGAAGTCGTGCGCGTCCGCCAGCAAGTGCGCGTC
>CBDURV010000215.1:0-6911 GCA_965369495.1 uncultured bacterium | reverse complement strand
AACCGGAGAGGAAGTCCGCGTGGATGTGCGTTTCGGCCACGGCGACGATGCGCAGGTTTTCCGCGGCGGCGATTGCCACGTAGCGTTCGATGTCGCGCTCGGGGTCGATCACGATCGCTTCGCCGGTGGCCTGGCAGCCGATCAGGTAGGCGTATTGCGCGAGGCTCGAATCGAAGACCTGTCGGAAGAGCATTAGTGAGGCAGCTTGTGCTGAACGGCAGCGTAGGTGCGCGCGCCGACGAGCGCGGCCAGCAGCATCACGATTGCAACGCCGATGCCGTTGCCGATCAACGCGAACATCGGGCCGGGGCAAGCGCCGGTGAGCGCCCAGCCGACGCCGAAGACGATGCCGCCGAACAGGTAGCGGCGACCGGTGCCCAGCGGCTTGCCTTCGGGCTCGATCTTCTCGCCCTGCGCGGTGCGCAAACCGGTTCGGCGCAGGACGTAGAGAGAGAGAATGCCGACCGCGACCGCCGACCCGATGATGCCGTACATGTGGAAGCTCTGGAACCGGAACATCTCCTGGATCCGAAACCACGAAATGACCTCGGTCTTCGAGAGCACGATTCCGAAGAGCGCGCCGACGACCAGGTAGGGGACGAACTTGAAGAGCTTCATGCGAGGATCAGTGGGAGAAGGAAGTAGGTGGCGCCGAGGCCGCCGATGAAGAACCCGACCACGGCGATCAGCGACGACAACTGGAAGTTCGCGATGCCCATGATCGCGTGACCGGAGGTGCAGCCGTTGGCCCAGCGCGCGCCGAACCCCACGAGGAATCCACCGATAACCAAGATCGTGAATCCCGGGATCGAGGCGAGGCCTTCCCAGCTGAAGAGTCCCGTCGGGGCGATGGAGTCGAAGTTCGTGATCCCCAGCTCGGCGAGGTCGCCGCGGGTCGCTTCGGATAGCTGAAAGGCATGCGGATTTGCGAGAGCCGTTGCAGCGATGAAGCCGCCGAGCGTGATTCCCGCCACGAAAAAGAGGTTCCACAGGCCCTTGCCTTTCCAGTCGTAGTTCAGGTATTCCGACCGGCCGGGGCAAGTCGCCGCGCAGACGTGGCGGAGGCTCGAAGAGACGCCGAAGGTGCGGTTGCCGATCCAGAGCAGGAGCGGCACGAGCAGGCCGATAAGCGGTCCCCCGACGTACCAGGGCCAGGGATTGCTGAGCCATTCCATTGGGGGGTTGGAGTCACGAATTTGGGAAAGGTTCCCGCAAATTCTGAAAGGATGTGGCCCCATGGACGCGACGGACCGCCGCCAACCCCGCGAAATCGCCATTCCGGCGCTGGTGCGTCGCCATGGCGGCAAGCTCTATGGGCTGGGTTTGCGCCTGTGCGGCGGGCCGGAGGACGCGGAGGACCTGGTGCAGGAGACCTTTCTGCGCGCCTATCGCAACTGGGAGCAGTTCGAGGGCCGGTCCGATCCCGGCACCTGGCTCTACTCCATTGCGTCCCGGGTCTGTCAGCGACTCCACCGTCGGCGCGCGGGCGAACCGAGCCGAATCGGCTCGATCGACGAGCTGCTTCCCATGGGCGACCGCGAGCTGGCGGTCATCGAGGGCGGCGCCGACATGATGATCTCCAAGGAGGGGATCGAGCAGGTCGAGCGGGCGATGACCACACTGCCGATCCAATTCCGGATGCCGCTCGTGCTCAAGGACATCGTTGGACTGTCCATCGCCGACGTCGCGGAGATCCTCGGCATCAAGCCGGCCACCGTCAAGACGCGCGTCCACCGCGCCCGCCTCAAGTTGCGCCAAGCCGTCGAGGAACTGCTGCCGCGGCGTGAGCTTCCGCCCGCGGCCTATTCGAAACAGGTTTGCCTGGATCTGTTGCGTGCCAAGCAGGAGGCGCTCGACCGCGGTATTGCCATGCGCAACGAGGTCGTTTGCGATCGCTGCATGGCGCTGTTCGCCACCATGGATCTGACCCGCGAATACTGCGAGGAGATCGGCCGGGGCGAGCTTCCCGATGAGTTGCGCGAGGCGATGCTGGCGCAGACAAGCTCCTAAGCCTTATCCCGCTTCCAATTCGGTGCCCGATTCGGTACATCCCTTGCGGTGGGTAGGATCGGCGCGTTTCGCATTCTGGAGGTCCTGGGGGAGGGTGCGCAGGGTTCCGTCTACCTCGCCGAGGACGATCAGCTCGGACGCAAGGTCGCGCTGAAAGTCTCGACCCGGCGTCCGGACGGCGACCCCAACCAGGCCGAACGGTTCCGGCGCGAAGCGAAGGCGCTTTCGCGGCTCGAGCACCCGTCGATCTGCACCATCTACGAGCGAGGCAGGGCCAACGGCTTTGACTTCATCGCCATGCAGTATGTTGCGGGCGAAACGCTTGCGTCGGAAATGGGAGCCGCGGCCAGCGCCGAGAACCTCCCGCATCGACTGCTGATTCTCGAGCGCATCGCGGAGGCGCTACACGCCGCCCACAAAATCAGCCTCGTGCATCGCGACATCAAGCCGAGCAACATCATCGTGCGTCCGGACGGCGTGCCGGTGCTGTGCGACTTCGGTTTGGTGCGCGATCTCAGCGACGCCGACGAGCAACTGACGCGCACCGGCGAGGTGTTCGGTACGCCGCTCTACATGGCGCCCGAGCAGATCCGCGGCGACGCGCAGCCCAGCGCACGCACCGATCTCTTTTCGCTCGGCGTTGTCGCCTACGAGTTCCTAACCGGCGTCAAACCGTTCGAGGCGACCACGATGCATGGCGCCTACCGACGCATTCTCGAGGATGAGCCGAGCGCACCGTCGCGCATCGTGCCGGGACTCCCGCGGGACCTCGATGCCGTGCTCGCGCGTGCGCTCAAGAAGGATCCGGAAGAGCGCTATGCATCGGCGGCGGAGTTCGCCATCGACCTTGGCCGCGTCCGTCGAGGTGAATCGCTTCGCGCTCCGCGCTTCGTGCGGCGATGGGGTCCGCTGGCCGCCGCCGTGCTGATCACCGCCGCGCTCACGCTCTGGTTGGTTCCGCCGCCGGGCGAGGATCGCGCCGAAGAGATCGCGACCCTGAAGCGGGAGGGTGCGTGGAGCGCGTACGTCGCCGCGATTGCCGCCGCGGATGCCGCACTCGACGACCACAGCGTCGCCGCCGCGCGCCGCCATCTCGAGTCCTGCCCCGAACAGTTGCGCGGCTGGGAGTGGTGCTACCTCTGGCACCGCAGCGACAACAGCCTCGGCGTGCTGGTCCAGAACGAGCACGAGATCACCGCGCTCGACGTAGACGCCGCCGGGAAGCGCCTGCTCTACGGGGACTCGGCTGGCGTGCTGCATATGCGCGATCTGGTGACCGGTGCCACGACGGACAGCGGCGTCGCCCACAAGCGCGGTGTGCCGCACGTCGCGATTTCGCCGGATGGGACGAGGGCGCTCTCTTCGAGCGATTGGGATACGCACGATGTCACGCTGTGGAAGCTGGCAGGCGGGTTCACGGAGCTTCGCCGGGTCGGCTCAAGGAGGGCGGAGATTCGCAGCAGACCCGCCTACTTCCGTGACGGCTCCTTCGTGACGGCGAATGCTGGTGCACGTGGCGTCACGGTGTACGAGGCCGACGGAAGCGAGCGCGCGACGTTTCCGTGGGGCGATCCTGCAACGATTTGCTTCGTCGTGCCGATGCCGGACCGGGAGACCGCGCTACTCTGGCGATCTCGCAACCTTTGCGTCGTAGATCTCGAATCCGGGCGCGTGCGCCGGGGTTGGCGGATGGATCGGGGCACGACCCGCGCTCCGGCCGTCACCGCCGACGGTGGTCATGCGATTCTCGGCCACTACGACCACAACCTCGTCATCGTGGATCTCGAGACGGGTGAGCACGCAACGCGCCTGTTTCATCGCCGGCAGGTGCAGGCCGTGTCTTACCTCCCCGGACCGGATCTGCTGGTCGCATGCGGCGGGGATGGACTGATCACCTTGTGGGATCCAGCGTCGGCAGAACGTCGCGTCGTACTGCACGGGGCCGCGAGCAAATTCCGGTGTGCCGCATACGATCCGCGGGGACATCGTCTGCTTACCGGGGAATTGGACGGCTCGATCCGTGCATGGAGCGAGCTCCCTCGGCCCGCCAACCATGTGCTGTTGACCGATCGCCGCCACTCGTTACATCCGGGATATTGGTGGCTCGACTGGGCACCTGACGGATCCGCCCTCTACCTCGCTTCACGGGATGTGGTCACGCGCATCGTCGATCCCGTGCTGGGTCGGACGCGCAGGATCTTGCGCGGAACACAGTTCCGTCCGTCCAGCCGGAACCACTGCGCTGCCAGTCCGAATGGGCGGTGGCTCGCATATCACAGCGGCCCTGGTGAGGTCAGTCTGTGCGAATTGACCACGGGACGGACGCGTGAACTGGGTGTTCCGTCTGCCAGCTACATGGCTTGGATGCATGACTCCGGGACGCTGCTCACCGGCACTCGAAGGGGTTCGGTGTTCGTAGATCCGGACACCGGCGCCGTGAAGAGGCGCGTCGGTCCTCTCCGGAACGCGGATGCGATTGCGGCCGGACCACGGGGCGAGCGAGTCGCGGTGAGCGTGCCTTTCGGAGACGTCCTTGTGTATCGCGGTGAATCGGGGTCGCCCGAATGGGTATTCAGAGAGCACACGGAATACGTCCAGGCGATCCGATTCAGCCCGTCCGGAGAGCGTTTGGCCACCGCGAGTTGGGACGGCACGGTTCGAATCTGGAACCTGGAGGACGGGCAATGTGAATCGGTCCTCGCCGAGCACAACGGTTTCGCGCAGGGGCTCGATTGGCATCCCGGCGGCGATCGGCTGGCCACGTCCGGCGCGGATGGGAGCATCCGCATCTGGGACGCGGAACGCGGTCAGTGCGTTCTGGTGCTCAGGGGCCACGACGGCTACGTCTCTCAGGTGCGATTCAGTCCCGACGGCGCTCGGCTTGCGTCCGTGGGCTTCGACGGCACCGTTCGCATCTGGGAAACGAAGCTGCCGGCTGGCTATCAGGACGCGGTGGTGGCGTATCTCGACCGGCGGGACTCCATTCGTACGCTCGTAGACGGTCTGTTCGCCCAGCACGAATTCTCTC
Source organism: uncultured bacterium (assembly GCA_965369495.1). Lineage (GTDB taxonomy): Bacteria > Planctomycetota > PLA2 > PLA2 > PLA2 > JBCDBY01. Next base: position 1,873 of record CBDURV010000215.1, on the reverse strand, counting down.
TCGATGTGGTGCAGGCCCTGCGGGACGATCCGTCGCTCTCCGACAAGGCCCGCATGGACGCGATCTCGGAGGCGTACGCACGCACCGAGGACTGGGCGGAGATGGACCGCGCGTGCCTCGACACGATTCGCCGGGCGGATCGGGAGCGCACTGACTACGAGCGCGTGCTAGTCGTGGCAGAGCGGCTGGACCGACTCCAACCGCGAATCGGAGCGTTCGAGACGTGGCGCGGTGCTGCGCTATTCAGGCTCGGCGACTTTCGCAGGGCGGAGCCGTTGCTCCTGACCGCCGTGGGGATTCAACCGTTGGAGACGGCGCGCAGGATCCTGCTCGCCATGACCGTTGCGCAACTCGGAGATGCGTCGCGCGCGCGCAAGATCTTCGATCGCGCGGACCAGCCCACCAACGAGCTGCAGGATCTGTTGGCCGAGGCGCGCCGCACGCTGGGAATCGACGACAAGTGACGCTCGAAACGACTTGCTGGACGGTGATCCACGCGGCCGCGGGCGGTGACGACTCCGCGCGCGCTGTATTCGCCGAGCGCTATCTGCCAGTGGTGCGCGCCTATCTCGGGGCGCGCTGGCGCAAGGACTCGCTGATCGACGAGCTGGACGACGCCGTGCAAGACGTGTTCGTGGACATGTTCAAGGACCGCGGCGCGCTCGATCGCGTGGAGCCCGGTCGGCCGGGGGGCTTTCGCGCCTATCTCTACGGTGTGGTTCGCATGGTGGCGTTGCGTTGCGAAACACGCCGGGCGCGTCGGCGACCCTCCGAGGAGCTGGTCGCCGATGCGCTGCCCGCGGACGAGCCGGAGCTTCAGTCGGTTTTCGATCGTGCCTGGTCGGCCAGCCTGCTCGATCAGGCGGTCCAGCGGCACCGCGCCCTTGCCGAGGCCAAGGGGGACAGGGGCCGCAGGCAGGTGGAGTTGTTGCGCTTGCGCTTCTGGGAGGATCTTCCCATTCGCGAAATCGCGCGGCGCTGGGACGAGCAGGCGCCCAAGCTGCACAAGGAGTACGCGCGGGCGCGCGAGTCGTTCAAGCGCGCGCTGCAGGAAGTGGTCGCGTTCCACAACCCGGGTGCCGTCGGCGCCACCGAACTCGAGTGCCGGCGTCTGCTCGCGACGATTCCCTAGTTTTTTTTCGGGTGAAAACCGGGGCCGTCGTGGACCTGTCTCAAACGACCTCGGCTTCATGCGAGCCGTGGGGGATAGGAGCTACGAGATGAGAAACGGTCTATTCAGGGCTTTCGTGGTGCTTGCGCTGGCGTGTTCGCCGGTTTGGGCGGGTGGCGCATCGTTCGGCGACACGGTCACGGCCGACGTCAAACTGACATGCGACCTGAGCGGGTCCGGCGACGGACTGATCGTCGGCGCGGACGACATCACGATCGATCTCAACGGATACACGATTGACGGCGACGGCACGGGCGTCGGCATCGATGTCACCGGTTACGTGAACGTCAAGATCAAGAACGGCGCGATCGTCGATTTCGGCGAGTGCGTCTTCGCCGAGGCGGCGGACAAGCTGAAGCTCGAAAACCTGACGCTCCAGACCGTGGCGAACAGCCTCGAATGGGCGGCCATCGAGGTGCGCGGCGCGGTTGGTCTCAAGATCCAGGATTGCGACATCAGCGTGCCCGGCGATCCGCCGCACCCGCGCTTCAACCCCAAGGCGGCGTGCATCGCGGTGTGGGATGTCACCAAGATGAAGATCCAGAAGTGCACGATGGACGGCGGTTTCTTCGGGGTTGCGTGCTCCGAGACCTTTTCCCAGCCCGACGCCGACCCGACAAACGGGCAGATCAAGGACTGCGATGTCACCGACTGCCTGATCGGCATCCTGGCCGCCTACACGACGGACCTGAGAATCCAGAA
>CBDURV010000214.1:0-6936 GCA_965369495.1 uncultured bacterium | reverse complement strand
GTTGGAGTAGTGCGACGAGATCCTGGAGACTCGCGACATCACCGACCCCGAAATCGACATCTCGGGTCGGACGGTAGGGGCAATAACAACGCACCGCCTGCCCGCCGATGACGAACCAGTGCGGGGAGTCCGCGACCGCCCGTCCGAGAGGTCCGGGCATGACCGAAAGCGGCGAGCGAATCTTCAACTCAGATGCGCCTCACACGCACGGCGGCCTCGAGCAGGCCGCGGCTCTTCGGTCGGTGGCCGCGCAATCGGCGCGCCTGATAGAGCGCGAGCCAAGGCAGACCGGCGGCGAAGCTCACCGCCCGCAGGTCACCGTAGTTGAAACAGTAGAACGCGACTTGGTGCAGCGGGACATCGGACTCGGGAGAGAGGTTGTAGAGAGCCGACTGCACCACCTCGGGTAGATCCACCTTGCGCCGAGTCAGGCACGGGAGCGACTCCAGAAGCTTGTAGACCGTCGCCCGGGACGGTGCCTCAAGCTGCATCTTGCGGCTGCGCACGCTCAACTCCGCCAGCACGTCCTTCATGCGCGGCCGCTCCTGCCCGGAGATGAGTTCGGAAATCACCGCGAGCACTGCCGGATTGAGCCGAGACTTGCCGCAATCGGATCGACGCGTGCGCGGAGACCGGGCCTTGAGCCTGCGAGCCCGAATCAGGGACTGTTCGAGGTCGAAGGCGGCCACGGCCATTAATTCTAGACAAAACAGCTCTGTTCGCAAGACGAACTGGAGTCAGTTCGTCACCACCGGCATCGGGCACTCGAAGACTTCGCCGATGCCGCGCAGAACTACGCTTCGGTGGTGGTGACCTCGCCCGATACGGTTCCGCGCCCGATACGGTTCCGGGTCAAATTCTGCAAGACTCGCGCGGCGATTCACCCGCGAATCTCGAAGGAAAACACCCGGAACCGTGTTCGACGACTAACCGCATCTTGGAAAATTGGCGTCAGACGCCGTACCTCCAAGTTACGCAGCGAGGACGGGCATCGGGCACTCGAAGACTTCGCTGATGCCACGCAGGAACTCCGCTTCGGTGGTTGTGACCTGGCCATCGGCGGCGATGACGGCGGCGCACGCTTCGAGCAGCTTCTTCTTTTCGCCGGCGGCCAGCAGCGTGAGGCGATCGACCGCTTCGTCGAGGGCGGGCAGTGTGGCGCGGTTGGGCGGAACCATGCGCGCTTCCGCGTCGTCGAGCAGCGCCACGCCCAGATCGAATGCGCTGTCCTGCATGGCGGGATCCGCGTGGCCGGAGCGGGCGATGAGCGTGAGCAGCAACAGCACGTCGTCGCGCGATTGCGCCAGCTTGCCGGTGCGCTTTTCGGACTGCTTCTGCTTGCTGAACTGCGGGCCGATGTGGTGGCGCAGCACGCGGCCGAGCACCCACTCGAACGGCTCGATCACGTTGTCGGTGCGGCTCAGATAGTCAACGTCTTCCATCAACGCGCGATACTCCGGCTCCGTCATGTGGCGCAGCACCGGCATCGCGAGTTCGACCAGCGGCAAGCGCACGGCGGGTCCCTGCGGCTGCATCAGCGAGAGGTAGTTGACGACATCGTCGCGGAACTGGTTCCCGCGGCCCTCCAGATAAAGCATCTGCTTTTGACGCGAACTGCGATCGGCGTCGATCAACGTGGCGCAGACGACGGCGCGTGCTCCGTTGAGCGTCTGGATCGCCTGCTTGAGGGTGCCCGGCAGTGCACCAATCAACGCGCGCGCCTGTTCGAGGTGGTCATAGGTCGGCCGCCCCACCTGATCGATCGCACCGGTCAGGACCGCGGCCCCCATCATGCGACGCATCGCCTCCTGCGGCGTGGGGCCGGCCGCAGGGACCTTCATCGGCGGCATTTCCTTTTCGATCGGCGGCGGCGTCGGCTCCGGGAAGGCGCCGTTCCAACGCGGATCGATGCGCTTAATGCGTACCTCCAGCGGCGGGTGCGTGGCGAGCAGCGACAGGAACTCGCTCGTACCCGCACCGAAGTAGAGGTGGCGATACTCCTCCACCTTGCCGCTGTGAATCCGCGAGCCGTTCTCGCGCGCGCCGATGCGTTTGAGCGCGCCGGCGATACCGGACGGCTGGCGCGTGAAGCGCACGGCACTCGCGTCGGCCAGGAACTCGCGCTGACGCGAAACCGCCGACTGGATCAGGCGGCCGAAAAACGTGCCCAACATGCCGATCAGGAAGAGCGCCAGGCCCAGCACGATCATCATCATGCCGCCCTTGTTGTCGCGCGAGCGGGACGAACCGGTGTAGAACGCCATGCGCATCACGTACGACCCGATCAACCCGATGACCAGAATGCCGTGCAGCACTCCAACGAGCCGCAGGTTGAGCTTCATATCGCCGTGCAGGATGTGGCTGAACTCGTGCGCGATGACGCCCTGCAACTCGTCGCGCGTCAACTGCTCGACACAGCCGCGCGTGACGCCGATGACCGCCTCGTCCACGCGCGTGCCCGCCGCGAACGCGTTGATGCGCTGCTCGTCGTGCAGCATGTAGACATCCGGCACGGCCATGCCCGACGCGATCGCCATCTCCTCGACGACGTTGAGCACCTTGCGTTCGAGCTTGTCGTGCGTGCCGGGATCGATGCGCGTGCCGCCCAGTGACTTCGCCACGACCTCGCCGCCCGACCCCAGCTCCAGGATTTTCATCATGGTGGCGCCGCCCACGATCACCAGCGTGCCGCCGCCGATGTAGAAGAGCAGCTTGGAATCGAAAAACGGCGTCGGCTGGCCGTCCGCGTTCATCTCCTGATAAAAGACGATGGCGCGCACGGCCGCGTAGACGCCGAAGATGATCGCGAAAACCGCGAGCACGTAGAGAACCACGAGCATGCCGGTGTTCCGGCGCGCCCGATCCTGGCTGGTGAAGAAATCCATGGGGAGGCGTGCAATCTACCCCCGACCTCCCGCACGCATTCGGTAGGGTGCAGGGACGATGTCGAAATGGATGAAGGAAGCTGTCTCGGAAGCGGCCGTCGGCGTCGCGGCGGGCCACGGCGGGCCGTTCGGGGCGGTCGTCGTGAAGGATGGCGCGATTGTCGGCCGCGGCCACAACGAGGTGCTGCACCGCAACGACCCCACCGCCCACGCCGAAGTGCAGGCCATTCGCGAAGCGTGCGCCTTCCTCGGCAGCCCCGATCTCGCCGGCTGCACGCTCTACGCCACCTGCGAGCCCTGCCCCATGTGCCTCGCCGCGATCCACTGGGCGCGCCTCGACCGCCTCGTCTACGCCGCCACGAAAGACGATGCCGCCGCCGCCGGCTTCGACGATGCCAAGTTCCACGCCGCGTTACTCCCCGGTGCTGGCGGCCAACCCCTCATCGAAACCGCCCACGAACCAAACGCTGCCGCCACCAAACTCCTCGCGAACTACCAAGGGCCCATTTACTAGCAATTCCGCGCGCCCCGCTCGCTGACGGCTTTGAGCTGTGGGCTTTGTGCTTTGGGACTCGAACTCGATGAATGCTTCGGCGCGGGCGAGCCCCAGCACTTGTTCGATTCGCGCGGCGGCAGCCTGGTCGCGACCCAAAGCCCCAAGCTCAAAGCCCAAAGCCGTTCGCCTCTGTCCCCCCCCAGCGTTAGCTTCATCGGGCTATCCCGACACCTTCCAACGTTCGCTTCCTTCATACCGCCGACTGGCAGCTCGGCATGCGCCGGCACTTCCTCGGCGAGGAGGCGCTGCCGCGTTTCGTGCAGGCGCGCATCGACGCGATTCGCACGATCGGGCGCGTGGCGCGCGAGCAGCAGTGCGCGTTCGTTGTCGTGGCGGGCGACGTCTTCGAGGACAACCGGCTCGACCGGCGCACGATCGTCCGCAGTGTCGAGGCGCTGCGCGAAATCGATCTGCCCGTCTACCTGCTGCCCGGCAACCACGACCCGCTCGATGCCGCCACGCTCTTTCGCGCGGAACTCTTCGCGGACGCGCCCAACGTGCATCTGCTGCTCTCGACCGAACCCGTCGAGGCGGCGCCGGGCGTCGATCTGATCGGCGCGCCGTGGCCCTCCAAGCGCCCGCGCCGCGATCTCGTCGCCGACGCACTATTGGACCTCGAACCCGCGCCCGATCGCATCCGCATTCTGGTCGGCCACGGCATCGTCGATACGCTTTCGCCCGACCGCGACGATCCCGAGCGCATCCGCCTCGCAACCGCGCGCGCCGCCATCGACGACGGCCGCGTGCAGTTCATCGCCCTCGGCGATCGCCACTCCCCTACGGCGGTCGGCGGAGGAGTCGCGCCGCGCATCTGGTTTTCGGGCGCGCCGGAACCGACCGACTTCGACGAGATCGATTCGGGCGCCGCACTCGTGGTGGACGTGGGCGCAGACGATTGCCATGTCGAAGCGCAGCGCATCGGCCACTGGAGCTACCACTCGCTCGAGCGTGTGCTGAACTCGCTCGCGGAGGTCGATGAGTTCGCTGCGGAGTTGGCGGCGCTGCCGGGCAAGGAGACGGCCATCGTGCGCGTCGCGCTGCAAGGCGCACTCTCGCTCGCGGCGATGGCGCGCCTGGACGAGGTGATGGAGCAGGGCGCCGACCGCTTTGCCGCGCTCTTCCGCTGGGAGCGCCACACCGAATTGGTGCTGCTGCCCGACACCGTCGAACTCGATGATCTGGGCCTTTCAGGCTTCGCACGCACCGCCGCCGCTGAGTTGGCCGCGCGCGAAGGCGATCCCGATGCCGCGAACGCACTCGCGTTGCTCTACCGACTCGCTAGTGGAACCGGTGGAGCCGGGGGTACGGAGCGCGCGTGAGAATTCTCTCCCTGCGCCTGGCCCACTTCCGCGGCGTCGCGGAGCGCGAGGTCGTCTTCCCGAACGAAGGCGTCGTGGTGATCGAGGGCCCCAACGAAATCGGCAAGTCGTCGATGGCCGAGGCGTTCGATCTGCTCCTGCGCGAACTCGACTCGTCCAAGAAGAAGACCGTCAAGGCGGTGCAACCGGTGCACGCCGACGAAGGTCCGGAAGTCGAAGCGGAAATCGAGAGCGGCCCCTACCGCTTCCGCTACAAGAAGCGCTTCCTCAAGCGGCCGGAGACGCTGCTCACCGTCACCGCACCGCGCGCCGAGAGCCTTACCGGCCGCACCGCGCACGAACGCGTCAACGCGATCCTCGACGAGACGATGGACCAGGTGCTGTTCGATGCCCTGCGCGTCCAGCAGCACGATCCCCTGGCGTCGGCCGACCTCAAATCGGCGCAGTCGCTGGCGGCCGCACTCAATCGGTCCGCAGGGTCGGATGTGTCCAATGAGGGGGTTGCGGGGGAGCGGGAATCGACGCTGCTCGATGCCGTCGAGAACGAATCGGCGCGCTACTTCACCGCCACCGGTCGCCCCACCCAACTGCTGCTCGGCGCGCGCACGGCGACCGACGAGGCGCAAGCTGCCTTGGCGGAAACGCGCGAGCGCCTCGACGCATTGCAGGGCGACATCGATTCCGTAACCGACCTCGAACGGCGCACCGCCGAACTCGAAAAGGCGATGCTCGCGCAGCAGGAAACGGCGCGTGCGCGGCGCGACGAGGTCGAGGGGCTCAAGTCGCGCGAAGTGGATGTCGCCAAGCTGCGCATCGAGTCGCAGGCGGCGACGATGCAGGAAAACGCAGCGCGCGCCGGCGTCATGAAGCGCCGCGCCCTCGTGGAAGAATCCGATCGCCTCACGCGCGAACTCAAGCAGCGCCAGGACGACGTCGCGCGCGGCAAGCCGGAACTTACCGAAGCCGAGCAGGAGGCCAAGGCGGCCGCCGAGGCGCGCACGGCGGCGGACAAGGCGGCACGCGCCGCACGCGCGGTTTCCGACCTGCGCGGCAAGGACAAGGAGTTCCAGCACTACCAGCGCGACCTGTCGCATATGCAGGCGCGGCGCAAGGCGATTATCGACGCGGTCAAGCGGCGCGCGGCGGCGCAGACGATTCTCGACGCCACGCGCGTGGACGCCGCGCTGCTGGAAGAACTCGACGAGGCGCACGTCGATCTCCAGCGCTGCGAGGCGCAGGCGCAGACGCGCGGCGCGCAGCTTCGCATCGAGGCGTTGCGCGACCTCTCCATCCGGCTCGGCGACGAGCAGATCTCGATTCCCGCCGGCGAGTCGCGCGAGCATCTTGTCGCGCAGCGACTCGAGCTGGAGCTCCCCGGCCACATCAAGATCGAATTCCAGGGGGGCGCCGGCAGCGACGAGTTGCAGGCGGCGGTCACGGCGGCGCGCGAGGTGCTTCAGGCGGGGCTCGCACGCGCCGGCGTCGAGTCGATCGGCGATGCACGCGCCGCGCTGCGCCGGCGCGACGAGGCGGAACGCGAACGCGCCGACTGCGGCCGGCGCGTCACCGAAAACCTCGAGGACCAGCCCAACCTCGAAAAGCTGGTCGAGAAGATCGAGAACTTCGAGGCGACCGCGGCGCGCATTCTCACCGAGCGCCCCGCCGATCCGCCCATGCCGCCCAATCTCGCCGCCGCGCAGGAAGCGCACAAGACGGCCAAGGAGCAGGCGCGCCTCGCGGATGAAGCCGTCGAACCCTCGCGCACGCGCGACGATGCGGCGCGCGCGCGGCTCGCCAGCCTGCAGGAGAAGACGGAGCAGTCGCGCATCGACATCCGGCTGGCGCGCGGCAAGGTGGAACACAACGCCGAGGAACTCGAACGCGCGCGCGCCGAGCGCAAAGACGCGCTGCTCGACGCCGACCTCGCCGAGTGGCAGAGCAAGGCGGAGCGCGCGCGCGGCTCGTTCGAGCATGCGCACCGCGCGCTGGAACAGATCCACCCGGCGACGATGCGCGAGTTGGCGCTCAACGCCGAAAAGGCGGCAGACCGCACCGCGCGCGACCGCGATGCGACCCGCGATCGGCTGCGCGACACGCGCACCCGCATCGGCGTGCGCGGGGGCGAGGGCCTGTTCGAGGCGGAACAGGAAGCCGAGACACTCTTCGAACGCTGCAA
>CBDURV010000213.1:0-6973 GCA_965369495.1 uncultured bacterium | reverse complement strand
ACAAGCCTGGGGAAGTCGAACCGAGGAAGGCGTGGCCGGAGGTCACGTCGACGAGGTGAGACGATGCCAGGCGCAGCCGCAGCCGGCCGCCGCCAAGCCAAAAAAAAGCGCCCGGAGCCGCTCTGGGCTCCGGGCGCTGCTTTTTTTGGCGTTCGAAAAGACTAGCTCTCGTCGCAGTCCTTCGTCTTCGCGGTCTTGTCCACCTTGGCGGACAGCGTGAAGAGCGCGTTTTCCTGGGTGTCGAGCTTGAGGTTCTCGACGTCCAGCTTGTCCTGCATCTTGTCGCGCTTGGCGACGAGCTTGTCGCGGGACTTATCGCTCGTCTCGGCGAGGATCTTGTCATCCATCTGCGCGATCTTCGTCGCGTCGGGCGCCAGCTTGGTGCGCGCCTTCTGGATGGTCTTCATCTTCTTGTAGGTCGTCGCGACACAGTTCTTGTAGTCGAGCTTCATCGTCGCGCACATGGCGCTGAAGACGGAGCGTGCCTTGACCTTGGTGCCCTTGAACTGGATCGCCTTGGCGAACTTGTAGTCCGGGCGCAGGAAGACGAGCGCGTTCTCGCGACCGATATGGTCCTTCAGCACGCGGTCGTTCTTCGCACTCTCCATGTCGATGCGCACCATGTCGAACATACGCGCGCCCACAGCGACCTTGTCGTCGAAGAACGCGGCAGCCTCCTCGATCGAAAAGCGCGCCTCCTCATCGACCTCGTCGTTGTAGATGTAGACGACGAGCGGCTTGTCGTTGCGACTGATCGCCTCGGCCTGCTCCTGGGTCATTCCGGTCGTGACATCGAAGGCCACCTTGGAAGAATCACGCCAAGAGACCTTGAACTGCGGCAAGTTGACGACGCTGGTGGCCGATCGACCTCCCGAACGTCCTCTGCCAGCACTGGGTCGTCCGCCACCGGCGGACGCGCCTCCACCACTGCCTCAGCACTGGCCCTGCGCGGGCTCAGACAGCAACAGCGTCATGGCGAGCGCGGCGATCAATCCGATCGTACGAGTCATCTATATCTCCAAAGCCGAAATGGGGCTGCCCCGTTCAAATGAATCCTGTAAAGAGTCTAGCGCACAAACCAGACCATGGGACGGACCATTTGGGTCACAGCGCAGGCCTCACGCCTCGGCCCTAAACAATTGACTACGCAGGACTTACCGACAATTGCGCACGGTTGAGAACGGCCGTGAGGGCCAAAAAAAGCGCCCGGAGCCAATGGCCCCGGGCGCATGATCTCGAAGTTTCGAGAGAAGCGACCTAGCTCTCTTTGGAGTCCTTCTTCTTCGCGTTCTTGTCCGGCTTGGCGGACAGCGTGAATAGCGCGGTCTCCTGAGTGTCGAGTTTGAGGTTCGCGGCGTCGAGTTTGTCCTGCATCTTGCCGCGCTTGGCGACGAGCATGTCGCGGGACTTATCGCTCGTCTCGGCGAGGATCTTGTCATCCATCTGCGCGATCTTCGTCGCGTCGGGCGCCAGCTTGCTGCGCGCCTTCTGGATGGTCTTCATCTTCTTGTAAGTAGTCGCGACACAGTTCTCGTAGTCGAGCTTCATGGTGGCGCACATGGCGCTGAAGACCGAACGCGCCTTGATCCTGACGCCCTTGAACTGGATCGCCTTGGCGAACTTGTAATTGGGGCGCAGGAAGACGAGAGCGTTCTCGCGACCGATATGGTCCTTGAGCACGCGGTCCTTCTTGGCGCTTTCGTAGTCGATACGCACGGTGTCGAACAGACGCGCGCCCACGGCGACCTTGTCGTCGAAGAATGCGCTCGCGTTCTCGATCGAGAAGCGCGCCTCCTTGTCGGCGTCGTCGTTGTAGATGTAAACGAGCAGGGGCTTGTCGCTGCGAGTGATCGCCTCGGCCTGTTCCTGGGTCATGCCGGTCGCGACATCGAAGGACACCTTGGTCGCATCGCGCCAAGAGACCTTGAACTTCGGGAGGTTGGTGACGCTGGTGATTGGTCGATGGACCGAACGTCCCGTTCCAGCACTATTTCCTGCAACCGCCCGCGCACCCGAACTCGGGGGCTTCGGTGCAGTGCCTCACTGGCCCTGTGCGGGCTCGGACAGCAACAGCGTCATGACGAGCGCTGCGATCAAACCGATCGTACGAGTCATCTATTTCTCCCAATCCGATATGGGGATTACCCCCGTTCAGAAGTCCTATAAAGAGTCTAGCCCACAAACAGGACCGTGGGACCGACCATTTGGCACACCGCCAGTGCCGTCCTAAGCATCTGGCACAGCTAGACTTGCGACCTCTCCCGCGCGCCTCAACACGGCCGCGATGTTGCGCCGCAGGGCGAACAGCTCCCCCGCGTAGCGCGCCGGAACGTGAATTCCCGCCACAGTTCGCTCCAAATCATGGACTTGGCCGATGACCGTCGCGCGCTCCTCCGCGGTCTTCGACCGCGCCAATTCGTCCTCCAGATCGCGCAGCACCCGGTACCAGGGATAGATGCGCCGAAAGACGAAGAAGCGATAGAGCGGGCCCGCCCCCTTGGAGAGCGGATAAAGCAATGTCAGCAACGGAATGAGTAGCAGCAGCAGACGGTTGAGCGTGTGCGCGACCTGAAACGGCAAGTAGCGGTAGAGAAACGACGGCCCGCTGCGGTAATAGCGCAACGCGGTTTCGGAAACCGGCACATCCATCTTGTCGATCGACGGAAACACACCGGGCGCGGCCAGCATCGTGCCGCGCGAAAGTTCATCGCGGCATAGTTCAATGACGAGCGGCACAAGGCGCGGATGCAATCCGTCGCGCATGAGCAGGTTCGCGGTCGTCGCCAACAAACGAATGTCCTCGCGCGGCAGGTCGAGTTCGAGATCGACGAACCCGCGCGGCACATCCAGCACCTCCAGATGCGCGAAGCGCGCGGCGTACGCATCGGCCCGCACGAACAACAGGAGGTTGAACGCGCCGTCCTCGACGAGATCGTGAATCCACTCGTTGGTCGGCGCCTGCACGATGATGACCGCGTCCACCTCGCCCGCGCGCAACTCCTCCATGGCGATGTCGCCGCCAATCGGCAGGAGGTGTTCGCGTATTCCGTTGGCGGCGAGAATGCCGCGGGCGAGCGGCGCGGTCCCGCTGCCGTCCGCACCGATAGCGATCCGCTTTCCCTTCAGGTCGCGCACCAACTCGAACTCGTCCGCGTGGCGGTGGAAGATCCAGATCGGTTCGTAGAAGAGGCTGGCGATCCCCCGGACCCCCTCCACATCATCCCGCCCCACGACGCCGCCCTGCACGAGAGCCAGATCGAGCCCATCGTGCAATCGCTCCAGGTTCTGCACCGAACCCTCGGAAGGCACCAACTCCACGCCGATGCCGTGCTCCTCGAACCGTGCGGCCAACCGCTTCCCGAACTCGTGGTAGCGCCCCGTCTCCGGCCCGGTACCGATGCGAATGTGCGTGGGCAACGGCGGCGGGATGATCGGGCGCACCAGCAGAAACAGAACGACCGCCGCGCCGACCGCCCCCACCCACACTTTCCAAGTACGCTTCACGAACATACTTTGGGGGGTGCGGGGGGCTGGGAGCAAGGGCGAATCCGCACCGCGCGGCGGTTTTTGACAGGTTGGTTTGCCCTGGGGTTGGGGCGCGGTACCTTACGCGACCCGATGGCTGAGACCCCGATGATGCGCCAGTACAACGCCGCCAAGAAAAAGGCCGGCGATGCGCTGCTTTTCTTCCGCATGGGGGACTTCTACGAGATGTTCTTTGACGATGCGCGCACCGCGGCGACCGCGCTCGGGCTGACGCTGACCTCGCGCAGCAAGGAAAAGGACATCCCCATGGCGGGCATCCCGGTGCGGTCGGCCGACGGCTATCTGCGCCGCCTCGTCACGCAGGGTTTCCGCGTCGCCATCTGTGAGCAGCTGCAGGATCCGGCGGAGATCAAAGGGACTGGCAAGGGCATCGTCGATCGCGACGTGGTGCGCATCGTCACGCCGGGCACGCTCACCGAGGAGTCGGTGCTCGACGCGCGCACGCACAACTACCTGCTGGCGATCCATTGCAGCGCCCGCCGCGCCGGTCTCGCGTGGGCGGAACTTTCCACCGGCCGCTTCTTCGTCGAGGACGTGCCGCTGGGCGACCTGCTCGACGCCGTGGCGCGCGTGGCGCCGGCAGAGGTGCTCCTTACGGACGCGCAGGTGGAGGGCAACGACGATCTCGCCGCCTCCATCGGCCGCATTACCGGCACCGCCCCGCAACCGGTTCCCGACTGGGTGGTCGGCGAGTCGAACGCCACGGGCGCGCTCAAGGCGCACTTCAAGGTGGCCGCGCTCGACGGCTTCGGCCTCAAGCGGCGCGATCTGTCGCTGGGCGCCGCCGCCGCCGTGCTGCACTACCTCGGCGAAACGCAGCGCACCGGCCTCGTGCACCTGACCGCGCTCAAGCGCTTCCGCACCGGCAACCATCTCGTGCTCGACCACGGCACGCGCCAGCGCCTCGACCTCGACAGCCTGCGCGACGTGCTCGACAAGACCGCCACCGCGGGCGGCGCGCGCCTGCTCGCGGAACGGCTGCACGAACCGCTCACGCAGGTTGCCGACATTCGCGCGCGACTCGACGCGGTCGAGGAACTCACCGCCGACTCGTTTCTGCGCCGCGACCTGCAGGAGACGCTCAAGGGAGTGCGCGACATCGAGCGCATCGCCTCGCGCGCCGCGACCGGCCGCTGCACGCCGCGCGACCTGGTCGGCCTGCGGATTTCGCTCGAGACGATTCCCAGCGTGCAGACGCAACTCGCGGCGGTGCAGGCGCAGCAACTCCAACGTGTGCGCGGCGAACTCGACCCGGTGCCGGAACTGCGCGATCTGCTGGCGCGCGCCATCGGGGACGAACCGCCCAGCCACATGCGCGACGGCGGCGCGATGCGCGACGGCTACAACGAGGAACTCGACCGCCTGCGTGCCCTGCGCCGCGACGGCAAGGACTTCATCGCCAAGCTGCGCGCGCGCGAAATCGAGCGCACCGGCATCGACAAGCTCAAGATCGCGCACAACCGCGTGTTCGGCTACTACATCGAGATCTCCAACGCGCACCGCGACAAGGTGCCCGACGACTACATCCGCAAGCAGACGCTGACCAACGCCGAGCGCTACATCACGCCGGAACTCAAGGAGTACGAGGCGCAGGTGTTCACCGCGCAGGAGCGCGCCGTCTCGCTCGAACAAAAGCTCTTCGAGGAGTTGCGCCTCGCCGTCGTAGCCGAAGTGCGCCGCCTGCAGATGACGGCCGCGCTGCTGGCCGAACTGGACGTGCACCGCGCGCTCGCGGAAGCGGGCGCCGCCAACGGCTACGTGCGCCCCGACATCGACGAAAGCGACGTACTGGAGATCCGCGAGGGCCGCCACCCCGTCGTCGAGCGCGCGCTGATCGACGAGCGCTTCGTGCCCAACGACCTGCTGCTGGATCGCGACAAGCGCCAGGTCGCGGTGTTGACCGGCCCCAACATGGCGGGCAAGTCGACGTATATCCGCCAGGCGGCCATCATCACGCTCATGGCGCAGGCGGGCTCGTTCGTGCCGGCCACCAGCGCGCGCATCGGCGCGGTCGATCGCATCTTCACGCGCATCGGCGCCGAGGACGACATCGCCGGCGGCCGCAGCACGTTCATGGTGGAGATGTCGGAAACGGCGGCGATCTGCAACCACGCCACCGACCGCTCGCTGGTGATTCTCGACGAGGTCGGCCGCGGCACGTCCACCTTCGACGGCGTCGCCATCGCGTGGGCGGTGACCGAGTACCTCGCGCAGGTCACCGGCTGCCGCACGCTCTTCGCGACCCACTATCACGAACTCACCGCGCTCAGCGAAGAGGTCGAGTGCGTCTTCAACCTGCACGTCGCGGTGGAAGAGTGGGGCGACGACGTCGTCTTCCTGCACCGCATCCAGGAGGGCGGCACCGATCGCAGCTACGGCATCCACGTCGGGCGCCTGGCCGGACTGCCGCAAGCGGTCATCGACCGCGCGCGCGCCCTGCTGAGCGGCCTCTCCGGTCGCACCGAGGGGCTTTCCGGCGTCGGCTTCACGCCGCTCGAAAAGCCGCAGCCCGCCAGCCGACAGTTGGCCCTCTTCCCGCCGCCCGGCAACGACCTGCGCAACGAACTCCAAGCGCTCGACCCGGAAAACATGACGCCGTTCGACGCGCTCATGAAGTTGCGCGAACTGGTCGAGAAGGCGCGCGGCGGCGAGTGAATCCGTTCCATCTAGCGATTCCGGTCCACGACCTCTCACAAGCCGCTCCCTTCTACGACCACGTCCTCGACTGCAAGCGCGGCCGCTCGTCGGAGCGCTGGATCGACTACGACTTCTTTGGGCATCAACTGGTCATTCACCAAGTGGAGGTGATTGGAGGGCAGGTAGAACGAGGAGGGGGGGGAACCAACCCGGTAGACGGCGACGCCGTGCCGGTCCCCCACTTCGGCGTGGTGCTCGACTGGGACGCGTTCGAGCCGCTCGCGCAGCGCGTGCGGGAGGCGGGAGTCGCATTCGAGATCGAACCGCGCATCCGATTCGAGGGCCAGCCCGGCGAGCAGAAGACGATGTTCTTCCGCGACCCGTCCGGTAATGCGCTCGAGTTCAAGAGCTTTCGGGATCCTGGACAGCTGTTCGCCCGCTGACGTCCCGAGATCGGCTTTGAGCTATGGGCTTGGGGCTTTGCGTAACAACCAGTCCATCCCCCCGCGCGCGCACGTTGTGGGGGCTCGGGCGTCGCGGGGGACTGCCACGGGTGAACCGAGACCCCATCGCAAGCGGCTCGTAAGCAGGCTTCCTGGTCGCGGCGCAAAGCTCACAGCCCAAAGCCCACAGCCGTTCGCCCGCTGGCATTGCGTGCAATCGGCGATGTCGGCTTTGGGCTATGGGCTTGGGGCTTTGCGGAGCAACCAGTCCATCCAACCGGGGACGAACATCGTGGGGGCTCGGGCGTCGCGGGGGACTGCCACGGGTGAACCGAGACCCCATCGCA
>CBDURV010000212.1:0-6976 GCA_965369495.1 uncultured bacterium | reverse complement strand
CCCCACAAACCGTGTCTTCGTGGCAGATCACGACGCGGTTGGTCTTCTTCACCGATTCGAGGATCGCCGCCTCATCGAGCGGGATGAGCGAGCGCAGATCGAGGACCTCGACGTCGATGCCCTCGGCGGCCAACGCATCCGCTACCTCAACGGCGTAGTACGCCATCGATCCGTAGGTCACGAGCGTCACGTCGGAACCTTCGCGCGCCTTGCGGGCCACACCCAGCGGCGTATCGACACCGCCCTCGGGCAGCACGTCCTTGAGGCGCCGGTAGAGGAACTTGTGTTCGAGGAAGAGCACCGGGTTGTCATCGCGAATCGCGGCGCGCATGAGTCCGTAGGCATCATGCACGGTCGCGGGCGAGACGACCTTGAGGCCGGGAATGCGCGTGAACCACGCTTCGGGGTTGGTCGCGTGGAACGGCCCGCCGCGCGTGCCGCCGCCGGTGGGCAGGCGCACGACCATGGGGCAACTCGCGCCCCAGCGGTAATGCACCTTGGCGGCGAAGTTCACCAGCATGTTGAAGCCGTTGGCGATGAAGTCGGCGAATTGCATTTCGGCGATGGGCCGCATGCCCATGATCGCGGAGCCGACCGAAGCGCCGAGAATCGCGATTTCAGAAAGCGGCGTATCGAGAATGCGAGGCCGGCCGAACTCCTCGAGAAGGCCCGCGGTCGCACGGAACGCGCCGCCGTACGTACCGATGTCCTCGCCGATGCAGTAGACGTTTTCGTCGCGCCGCATTTCGTCACGCATGGCCAGGCGAATGGCGTCGATGTAGTTGGTGGTCATGCGAACACCTCGCCGAGTTCGTTGCCCGGTTGCGCTTCCGGTTGCGCCATGGCGTCGTCCGTCGCGTCGTCCACTTCGGTCTTCACCTCGGCGATGATCTGCGCGTCGAGATCGTCGTCGAGCAGCTTCGCCGTCCGCAGCCGGCGACCCCAAAGCAGGATCGGATCGCGCTTTTCCCACTGCTTGAGCAGCTCCGTCGGGACGTACTTCGCGTCGTCGTGGATCGCGTGTCCGCGCATGCGCATCGTGTCCGCCTCGATCAGCGTCGGGCCGTCGCCCTTGCGCGCCCGTGCCACCGCATCGCGCGTCGTCTCGTACATCGCCAACACATCGTTGCCGTCCACATAGTCAGCGGCGATGCCATAGCCCTCGGCGCGGCAGTAGAACGTCTTGGCCGCCGTCTGGAATTCGACCGGCGTCGAGTAGGCGTACTTGTTGTTCTCGAGAACGAGCACGAACGGCAGCTTGAGAACGCCCGCGAAATTCAGCCCCTCGTGGAAATCGCCCACATTCGATCCGCCCTCGCCGATCCAGGTGAGCGCCACGTTGTTCTGCCCGCGCATCTGGAAGCTGAGTGCGGCGCCCGCGCAAACGGGAATGAGCGAAGCGAGCATCGAGATGGGTCCGATGATGCCGTGCTCCAGCGCGCCGAAGTGGCTGGTGCCGTCGCGACCCTTCGTCGGCCCGGTCGAACGCCCGAGGTAGTTGCGCAGCACCATCGTGATGGGCAGGCCCTTGCGCAGCAACGAGCCGAGATTGCGGATCATCGGGCCGATCACGTCGCCGTCGCCGACAGCAGCCGTCGAACCGATCGAGCAACCCTCCTGCCCGCGCGACGAGTAGCAGCCGGCGACCAGCTTCGCCTGCTTGTAGAGCGCCTCGATGCGATCATCGACCGCACGCGTGCGAAGCATGTCGCGATAAAGGCCCAGCAGGAACTCCGGCTCGTACTTCGCCAGATCCTTCGGCCCCGTCTTTCTCATCTTAATGGTCAAGGAACACCTCTTCGAACGCGGCGGTGCACCTCGCCTTGACTTCCTCTTCATCGACCTCGCGACCCAGCACGCGCGCCAGGCTGGTTACGCCCGCATCGGCGATACCGCACGGCACGATGCCGGCGAACGCATCCAGATCGCAGTTCACGTTGAGCGCGAAACCGTGAGTCGAAATCCAGTGGCGCACGCGCACGCCGATCGCGCCGATCTTTTCGTTCGCTACCCAGACGCCGGTGCGTCCCGCGACGCGCGCGCCGTGAATCCCGTAGCCCGCCAGCACGCGCAGCATGATCTCTTCGATGTCGCGGCAGTGGCGGTGCAGGTCGCGGCCGCGCGCGTTGACATCGCAGATGACGTAGCCGACCACCTGGCCGGGGCCGTGGTAGGTCACCTCGCCGCCGCGGTCGGTCTGGATTACAGGCACGTCGCCGGTCTCCAGCACGTTCGCGGTGTCGGCGTTGGTGCCCAGCGTGTAGACGGCGGGATGTTCGCACAGCAGCAGCGTGTCGCCGATCTCACCCTGCTCGCGCAGCGCGGCGTACTCGCCCTGGATCTCCAGTCCGCGCTCGTAGGGGACGCGGCCCAGGTCGTTAGAGATGGATCGCGCGTCCAAGTGCATCCAGGGTCGCCTCGTGGAACGCCTCGGACATGGTCGGATGCGCGTGCATCGTCGCCGCCAGGCTCTCCACCGTGGCTTCCGAGGACATGGCGGCGCACGCTTCGGCGATCATCTCCGTCGCCTCGTGGCCGACGATGTGCGCGCCGAGCAGCTCGCCGTACTTCTTGTCGAAGATGAGCTTGACGAAGCCCTCGTTCTCGCCGGTCGCGACCGCCTTGCCGTGCGGGCGGAAGGGATAGCGGCCGACGAGCAGCTCGTAGCCTTCCTCCTTCGCCTTCGCCTCGGTCATGCCGACGCTGGCAACCTGCGGCTGGCAGTAGGTGCACGAGGGAATCGCGCCGTAGTCCACCAGGTGCCCGCCCTTGCCCCCAGTAACAGCAGCACTGATGTCCTCGACGCAGACGGTGCCCTGATGGCTCGCGACGTGCGCCAGCATCACGCGGCCGGTCACGTCGCCGATGGCGCGAATGCCCTTGACGTTGGTGTTGTAGCGATCATCCGTGACGATGAAACCGCGCTCGGTCTTGATGCCGAGCTTTTCGAGGCCAAGGTTCTCGATGTTGCCCTGCACGCCGATCGAGACGAGCACCTTCTCCGCTTCGAAGGTCTTGTCGCCCGCCTTGATGGTGACGCCGTTCTTGTTGACCTTCACCTCGGTCTTCACGCCGGTGTGCGACTTGATGCCCTGCTTCTTGAAGCTGCGCGTGAGTTCCTTGGTGCACTCCGGCTCTTCGATCGGCAGCAGCGTCGGCAGCATCTCGAAGATGTTCACCTCGGTGCCGAACGCGTTGTAGAAGTACGCGAACTCGCAGCCAATCGCGCCGCCGCCGATCACGGCCAGCGACTTCGGCAGCTTCTTGGGCACCATCGCCTCGAAGTACGAGAGCACCTTGTCCTTGTCGAACGGCACGCCGGGCAGCGCGCGCGGACGGGCGCCGGTGGCGATGATCAGGTTCTTGAACTTGACGTCACTCTGCCCGCCATCTGCGCCTTCGACGGCCAGTGTGTCTTTCGACTTGAGCGAGCCGGTGCCCTTGATGACCTCGATCTTGTTCTTCTTCATCAAGAACTCGACGCCCTTGACGATGCGCCCACTCACGTCGCGGCTGCGCGCGATGACCCGCTCGAAATCGAAGCGCAGGTTGTCGTAGTGAATGCCCCACTCCGCGCCCTCGGTGCGCGCGATGCGGGCATGCTCCGCGTTCTTGAGCAGCGCCTTGGTGGGAATGCAGCCCCAGTTGAGGCAGATGCCGCCGAGGTTGTCCTTTTCGACAACGGCGGCCTTGAGCCCGAGTTGGGCGGCGCGGATAGCGGCGACGTAGCCACCGGGGCCACCGCCGAGCACGACGACATCGTAGATTTTGGCGCTCATGGGGGCGGGAATTCTAGCACCCACGCGATTGCGAAGCCCGTTCTACGATAGAAGCATGCGCATAGGGATTGCCTTGATTCTGGTCGTTTGCGTCGCGACCGCCGAGCCGGGACTCGAACAGAAGTTCATCGCCGCGCTCAAGGCGGACCTCGCCCAGGGCCGTGCCGAACAGACGGCTGACATGGTCGCGCCCGCGGCGCGCAAGGCACTCTCGAAGGGGGTGCTGTCGGCCGTCTACCTGGTTTGGAGAAGCAACGGCGCCGTCACAGCGCTCGCGCGCGACCCCAAGACGCCGTTCGTATTGGGCAAGCCGGTGCGCTTCCTGCTGCAGCAGGGGAAGGTGGAGACGTTCGTCGTTTGCACCTTCGACGCGAACGGGCAGATCGCCGGCTTCTGGTTTCGCCCCGCGCCGCCCAAGTGGTCGATCGAGAAGATCGACGCGGTCGTCGATGGGTGGTCGGGGCGCCACGCGTACGCGATGCAGTACCCCGGTCATGAGCTGTCGTCGTACTCGGAAGGCGGCAACCGATTTCCGCTCGGCTCGATCTTCAAGCTCTACGTGCTCGCGGAACTCGCGCGGCAGGTGGAGGTGGGCACACTCAAACTCGATCAGACGATGAAGCTGCGCGAGGAGTGGAAGTCGTTTCCCTCCGGCGTGCTGCACCTCAAGCCGGCGGGGACCGAGGTCACGCTCGACGAACTCGCCACGAAGATGATTGCTCTGAGCGACAACACCGCCACTGACCATCTCATTCATCTGCTCGGTCGGGAGAACATCGAGAAGAATTTGGAGGGGCTGGGGAACCAATTCGCTGCCGACAACCGGCCGTTCCTGACGACGCGCGAGATGTTTCTGATCAAGGGCGCCGGGAACGAAGTCGCCACGACGGGCTTCGACTTCCCCAAGCTATGCAAGACATGGAAGAAGGGCACGCGCGCCGAACGCATGGCGCTGCTCGAGAAGATCACGGCCCCCTACGCGAAGAAGTCGATCGCCCAGATGCTGGGTCCCATCGCGGCCGGCTACGCGCTGCGCAGCAAGTTTCAGCGTCGGCACCTCACGTTCGAGTGGTTCGCCGATCCCGCCGACATCACTGATCTACTGACCAATGCGTGGCAGGGCAAGATTCCCGGCCACAAGGTCTTCTTGAAGTACTACGCGTCGTCGCGATCCGTCTATCCGTCCGAAGGTCTGCGCTACAGCGGCTACAAGGGCGGCAGCGAAACGAACGTGATGGCGATGTCGGTGATGGCGGTCGATAAGGACGGCGCACTCGTTGCCGTATGCGTCTGCCGCGCCGGGGACGTCGGCGACAGCGCGCTCATGGACGTCTCCAAGCTCACATCCGCGCTGATGCGCAACGGTCTAGAACGCTAGGTTCTTCGCAACGCGCGCCAGATCGTCGGAGCTCGGATTCATGCGGTCGGGGGGCGGCGGGAAGTCGGCCATCGAGTCGGTGGGGACGAGGTGAATGTGCGCGTGCGGCACCTCGAAGCCCCACACGCCGACGCAGACACGCGCGCAACCGGTTTGCGATTGCAGGTGCGCGGCGATCTTCTTGGCGACGCTCCACATGCGCACGTAGTCCTCATCCGGCATGTCGAAGAGGTAGTCGATTTCCTTTTTCGGAATCAGCAGCGTGTGGCCGGCGCTGATCGGGCGCAGGTCGAGGAAAGCGAGGTGATCGTCGTCCTCGTAGACCTTGTGGCAGGGCAGTTCGCCATCGACGATTTTCGTGAAGAGGGAAACCATGCGCTCAACCTACCCCAATCCCCGTTTGAGGATGGCGGTCCACTGCTTCTTGCTGACCGGTTGAACGGAGAGTCGGCTGCCCTTGGCGAGTAGCACCATCCCATCGAGCGGCTTCATGTCGCGCATCTCCTTGAGCGTGACCGGCGTCGTGAAGACCTCGTCGAGCTTGATGTCCACGACGTACCAGGTGGGGTTGTCCCGCTTCGCCTTGGGGTCGTACTTCTTCTCTTTTGGATCGAACTGCGTCGGGTCCGGGTAACCGGCGCGCGTGACCGTCGCCGTACCGACCACCGCCATCGGGTTAACGCGCGAGTGGTAGTACAGGATGCCGTCGCCCAATTGCACGTCGTCGCGCAGCGTGTTGCGTGCCTGGTAGTTGCGGATGCCGTCCCAGTAGGTGGTCTGGCCCTTTTCCTTGGCCAGCGCCTCGATCGGGTAGACATCGGGTTCGCTCTTGAAGAGCCAGTACTTCTTCGCCATGGGACTTCGGATTGTCCCTTTGCGGACGACAAAACCGAACTGCTAACCTCGCGAGTCGATGCGGATTGCCTGGCTTCCCCTCCTGGTGTGTTTCTGTGCCTGCGGTGAGGAAAACGCACCGTTGCCGGTGTCGCAGACGGCGATCGACCTCCGCCGCGTGCCCGAGCTGGCGCGCGCCCTGGAGCACGACGATCCTGCCCAGCGCGTGCGGGCGCTGAACGCTCTATGGAAGCGATATCCGGCAGCGGCGGCCACGGTCCCGGTCGTGATCGACATGCTTCACGACGACCACGCCGGTGTCCGGGAGATGGCGCAGCGCACGCTGTGGAACATGGGCGGCCTTGCCCTGCGGCACTACACCGCGTTTCTCGAGGACGACGCGGACCCCGCCCGCGCCTCGACGCGCAAGCGTGGGGAGACGATTCTGTTGCTGGGTGGTGCCGCGACGCCGTCGGACTTCCTGAAAGGTACGGATTCCGGGGTCGCGGCAGACCGCCGATCCGCGGCAGCCACGTCGATCCTGTGGACGCTTACCGGCTTTGACGTTCCCGCGACGCTGGATGTTTTGGTCGAGACGCTGCTGGTGGATCCGGACGCCGGCGCGCGTGCGATGGCGTCCGCGAGCGCCGCCCTGATCGCGTGGTGCGCCGTTTCGGATGGGTTGCCGGCGACCGATGTCCAAATGAAGGCGGTCGTGCGTGTGCTGCACGGCAACGATGTGATGGCTCGGCATCTCGCGATGGCGCTCTGCTGGATGCTTCAACCGCGGCACGACGAACCGCTGATCGAGGCCGTGCGGGCAGCGGGTGGCGCGCTCGCGGAACAGGTTCTGGAGCGGGTCGCGCCCGCCAAGCGCGACTCCGGCAAGAGACTGGCGATGATCATCGATCAGCTGAGATTGGCAACGGGAAACAGCGGCGAGTCGCCCCCGCTCGGGCCGCTGATCGGGGCGCTGCATCAGATG
>CBDURV010000211.1:0-6981 GCA_965369495.1 uncultured bacterium | reverse complement strand
TGCCCGCGTGTCAACGACACGGACGGCCGTCGCCGGCGCGGTGGCAACGGCGAGGGTGAGCAGGACAAGCAGCGGGGAACGCATGGAAAACTAGGCTTTGGCCTTGGCGGGAACAGGCTTCTTGCCCTTCGAGGCGGCAAGTTCGGCTTCGATCTTATCGCCATCCTCGAGATCGAAAATCGAACTGCGCTTCATTTTCATGCGCATGTCCTTGCCGATCTCGAGCGTAACCGTCGTCTCGTCAATATTGACGAGGGTGCCGAAGATGCCGCCGGTGGTGACCACGCGGTCGTGTTTCTTCAGCTCCAGGACCCGCTTGCGCCGGCGCTTTTCCTTCTTCTGGCCCAGCATCGGCAGAAGCATGACGATCACCATCACGGCGACCATCGGAAGCAGCCATTGGCTAGCTCCGGCGGTACCGCCGCCGCCATCCGGGGCGGATTCGGTGGGAGCGGGAAGTGCGAGGAGCCAATCGAACATTCCGGCAAACATAGCGGCGATCATGGGGTGAGTTCCTGATTGAAAGGGCCAAGTATAATGCCCCATAGGCGCCCGTGAAGCTCTTCGCCGCGATGTCGGGCGGCGTCGATTCCGCCGTTGCCGCCCTCCTCCTCCAACGTGCCGGCCATGATGTGGTCGGAATCCACCTCCGCACCGGGGTCAAGGCCGATCCGTGCTCGGATGAGGCGCCCAAACCGAACGCGAAACCGCGCTGCTGCGGCGCCGACGAGGCCAACGATGCGCGCCGCGTCTGCGACCGGCTGGGCATCCCCTTCTACGTCCAGAACACCGAGCGCGACTTCGCCTCGATTATCCGCGATTTCGCCGATTCCTACGCGGCCGGCGAAACGCCCAATCCGTGTGTCGCGTGCAACACCGACGTGAAGTTCGGCGCCCTGCTGGAACGTGCGCGGGCGCTGGGGGCCGACGCGGTCGCCACCGGCCACTACGTGCGGCGGGTCCAGATGGAGGACGGCCGCTGGGCGCTGGCGCGTGCGCGCTATTCGAACAAGGACCAGAGTTATGTCCTGCACGGACTCAGCCAGGACGAGATCGCGCACGCCCGCTTCCCGCTCGGCGACCTGACCAAGGCGGAGGTGCGCAAGTTGGCGCGCGACGCCGGCTTCGCGGTTGCCGACAAGGCGGAAAGCCAGGAGATCTGCTTCGTGCCTTCGGGCGACTATCGCAACCTCGTGCGCGCGCGTCGCCCCGACGCATTCACGCCGGGGGAGATCGTCGATGAAGCCGGCGCCGTGCTTGGGAGCCACGAGGGCGTGGGCGCATTCACCGTCGGGCAGCGCAAGGGGCTGGGACTGGCGGTTGCCGATCCGCTCTACGTGTTGCGCATCGAGCCGCAAACGCGTCGCGTAGTGGTGGGGCCGCAAACGTCGCTGGGCGTGCACGAAGCTCACGTAACGCGCATCCAATGGTCGGCCATCGATCCGCCGTGCGAACCGTTGCTCGTGGATGCGGTCCTGCGTTACCGCGCGCAGCCAGTGCGCGCGCTCCTGCACCCGGAAAACAACGGTACGGGCACAGGAGCGCGCTTGGCGTTCGAGCAGCCGGCCTGGCCGGTTACGCCCGGCCAGTCGGCTGTCTTCTACTCGGGCGACCGCGTGTTAGGCGGCGGCATGCTGGTTAGAGCTTGCTCTTGAGGTCCTGGCCCGGCTTAAACGTGACCGTTTTGCTGGCCGGGATCAACATCGGCTCCTTCGTCTGCGGGTTGCGGCCCATCCGCTCCTTGCGCAGCTTCTTCATGAAGGTTCCAAAGCCCTGGATCTGCATCTTGCCCTCGGTCGAGAGGGCGGTGGTGATGCGTCCAAAAATGGTCTCGACGATCTTCTGCGATTCCGTTTTGGAAATCCCAAGGTCGCCCGCCACCGCTTCAATCAACTCGGTCTTAGTCACATCCGACTCCTTCCTCGGGTTCTGTCCCGAGTCGCGTGGGAGACTAGCAACGTGAGGAAATCGAGTCAATGAGCCGGTTTTCGGCTCGACCCTTGGTTGCGGCGGCGGTGGCGCTTGTCTTGGCGCTGCTCGGGGCCCTCGGACTGGGTCCCGGGTGGGGGCGCGGCGCCGTCGAAACGCTCGTTTTGATCGACCGATCACCCTCCTGCGGAGACCCTCTGCGACCCCCGCCGGGCGCCCGCGCATTCGCGGACAGCGACCTGCAGCGGGCGCTGCGCGCGGCGGCGGAGGACGGCGCCAGCCGCATCGTGCTCTACAGCGACGGTTGCGACACAACCGGCGCGGCGCCGCGGTTTTCGGACGTTCCGGTCGATTTCATACTGCTTCCGCGGGCCGACAATATCGCCCTCGAATCGCTTGAAATCCCGCCCACGGTAGGGGTTGACGCCGCGTTCTCGGTGCGCGTCCGGGTGGCTCGGACCGCCGCGCCGACCGGGGAGGCCGCAGCCCTGCGCGTGCGCCTGTTTCGAGACGGAGAACCGGTCGGCGCGCCTCGCTTGCTGCGGCTCGAACGCGGCCTGCGGCGCTCGGTGACCTTTGTCGATCGAGTAGGCTCGCCGGGCATTGCGACGTACGTCGCGCGCGTCGAGGGGGGGCCGGGGCCGAGCGACGACGACTCGCTCGAGGCGAGGGCTCGCGTCGGAAATCGGCCTCAGGTGGTCGTCCTAGGCACGCCGCCCGCGTGGCTCGACCAAAAAAAATTCACGCCAACTTTGTGGCGTTCGGACCTTCCGCTGGCCGATTTCGATGCGGCGTTGCTGACCGGACCGCTTCCGGTCGGACCCGCTGCGGCGCGTCTCGCCCAAGCGGTGCGGGGTGGACTGGGACTATTTGTGGTCGGAGATCCGGCGGCGGATGACTCGGCATTGGCCGAGTTGCTGCCGCTGACGGCAACGCCGCCGGCCGGTCGCGCGGTCGTTATGCTGCTCGATCTTTCCGGCAGCATGGAGCGGCATCTCGACGCGCTGCGGCAAGCCTACTTCGATCTTTGCGCGCGCTTGGCGCCGACGGATCGCGTCGCGCTCGTCCGTTTTCGCGACCGCGTTCTGGATGCGAGCGAATGGACGGACGCGCGCGATGCGGGCAAGCTCTGGAAGGCGAGTGTCGCGCGCGGCAACACGACGCTGGCGCCGGCCATCGAAAAGGCGCTCGCGATGTTGGCCGACGTTTCCGCGCGTCACCGTCGTCTGTATGTCGTGAGCGACGGCGAGTGGCACGACAAGGCGAACAGGGACCTGCGCGAGCGAATCGAGGCGGCTACGGGAACCCACCGCGCTGCCCTGTTCGTGGAGAACGAGCCACCGGCCGATGCGCGCGCGCTCTTTCCGGTGCATGCGACCGCAGGTGGAGCGATCAGCGCCGCGCTGCTCAAGCTCGAGGCGCAGGCGCCCGACCGCTGGGTGCGTGAGCAGGTCGTCGCGTCGGCGCATGAGCCGCCGGCGTGGTTGCGCGGCGCTGTGCCCGCCCAACGCGCGTTCGGCGATTTCCCACGGCTCTATGCGCGCGGCGTGGGCGAGGCGATCGTTTTGCGCGCGCGAGAGATTCCGCTGCTGGCGGCGCGCGAGGAGGGGGGCCGGATCGTGCAGGCCGCATCCGCGCAGGCTGCGACGGCCGCGCTGCTCGCCGCGTGCGTGCGACCCGCCGTCGGTGTTCTGCTGGCCGCCACGCGCGAAGGGCGCGACGTGCATCTGATTGCGCGCGGCAGCGCAGGGGCGCCATGGCAGGTGGGCGACCGCGTCGTCCCGGCGCTCGCGAGCGGCCCCGACGAATGGGAGGCGCGTATCGAACGCGCACCCCTCGACAGCTTTGACGTGCGCTGTGCTGGAGCCCTGCTGCATGTCGCCGCCGCGCGCGCCGCGGAACTCGCGGGGCGACACTCCGATGCCGCCTACGGCATGTCGCTGGCCCGCGCATCGGGTGGGCGCTTTTTTCGGGATGCGTTGCCGGCCGATGCCGACGCGGGCGAAGGCCCGGCGCGCGCGACCGCATCGCTTACCCTCTTGGCGGCGGCGGTGCTCGTGTTGGGCGCCGCCTTCCTGAGACGAGGAATATGAGAGCGCGCGTCTTGCTGCTGCTGGTTGGTCTGGTCGCGTCCGGCTGCCAGCAGACGGCTCCCGAAGCGGAGCCCGAAAAGAAGAATCCGGAGCAGCCGATGCCGGAGGAGAAGAGGCCCGCGCCGGTTGCCAAGCGCGATCCCGCGGATGCGCCTGCGCTCCCGGATGGGTTCGTCGTCTCGGCGGTGCCGGTCGTGGAGGCGCCCTTTCTGGAGCCCGCCGCGGGCTGGCGCCATCTGCGTGCCCGCCTCGTTACCGCCCAGTCCGATGCGCGTCGGCGTGGAAAGGACCTGCTGGTCGGATTCGAGTCCGATGCGGTCCACATCACCACGCGGGAGGGGAATCGGACGGTCTGGAAGCTGCCCAAGGGGCTGGATCTCTCCGTGCTGGCCGCTTTCGTCGTGATCCGAAAAGACCTGCGGCTGGAGGTCTTTCGCCGGGACGGCACACAAGTCCCGGCGGCCGAGGAAGTTACAGTCGCGATCGCGCGATGGGGTGGCGATCAGCCGAAGCCGACAGAAATCCGACTCGTGATTAAAGGGAGCAAGGCGTTTAGGTCGATGTCCTCGGGGTAGAGCAAAAGCTCTAGGTGAACTGAAGAGAGTCAGTTCCAGGAGGAAATCATGTCAAGTCGCCTTATCGTTTTGGGCCTCGCGGCGCTGTTTGTCGCCTGCACGACCACCCCGAAGGAAGAGTCCCCCAAAGCTGAGATCGATCTCAGCACGGACTTTCCCGTGCCCAACAGCCCGCTGACCAAGGCGCGCATCGAGAAGCGCATCGCCGACCTGAAGTATCAGCGCGGCGTCACTCTGATCTCCAACCTCGAGCGTCTCGCCAACTACGGCGACGTCGTGGTGCCGTTCTGCATGGACGGATTGAAGAGTGAGGTCCCGATGACCCGTATGGGTTGCGCTTGGGTTCTCGGCCGCGTCAACAACCCGGCCGCCGTGCCCAATCTCGTCGAAGCGCTCGGCGACGATGTGCCCTTCGTCCGCTACGAGATCGCCTCGCAGCTTGGCAACCTCGGCTCGCGTGCCGGTTACAGCGCGCTGGTCATGGGCCTGGAGGACGAGCGCGTCGAGATGCGCTTCAAGTGCTTCGAGGCGCTGCAGGATCTGACCGGCAACACCTTCGGCTACAGCCACACCGCCGCCCCCGAGGTGCGCAAGGTGGCGATCGGCGAGTGGCAGTCCTGGCTCGCCCGCGTCGACGACGAAGAGCTCTAAGACAATCGATCCCAACGTCCTGGGAAACCGACGATACTTCGACCCGGATTGCCCTCGTGGCAGTCCGGGTTTTTTTTATTGATCGTCGTCGATCAGGCGCTCAATCGCGATGAAGCGCGGATCGTCGCGCAGCGAGTCGAGTTCGTTGTCCCGGCGCAGCAGCACGGCATCCCGGAAGCCGACGCCGCACGCATCCTCGAGCGACGTGATCGCCTTCTCGGTCTCCCCGAGCAGGGCGTGGCTGCAGGCGAGGTTGTAGTGGACGCGCGGGTCGTGGGGCGTAAGGCGGGCCAGATGCTGATCCGTTTGGAGCCGCTGCTCGCCCTTTCCGATCTGCCCGTACGCGTGCGCCAGAAAGCGCAGCGCCTCGGCATCGTCGGGATCGGCGTGGAGCGCCTCCTCGTACATGCCGATCTGAAACCGGATGCCCGCCTGTTCGATGGAGTCTTCCGCGCTGCTGTTCGTCATGCTGCTGGAATCCGATTCTAACCGCCACACAAACGGACCACTTCGCGGACGTGCGGCCCCGCGGCGGTATGCTTCGCCTTGATGCGGGTGGCTCTCCTCCTCATTTGCCTCGTCGGCTGCGCGACCGACGGGCTGCGGCCGTATGTGCCCGGCGCGCCGGATATCGACGACCGCGCGCGCAAGCGCTACCGGGCGATCGTCAAGCAGGAACGCAACGGCGAGAACGAGGGAGCGCTCCGGGACCTCGACCGTCTGTGTGCCGACTACCCCGGCCAACTCGGTCTGCATCTGCACAGGCTGCGTCTCGCGCGCACGGTGAGCGGGCCCGATTTCGCCGCGGCGCTCTACGAACCGGCGCCGCCCGGCGTCGATCCCGCGCGCGCCGAAATCCTCGCGGAGCTTGCCCGCACGCCGCCGGAAGATCCCGCCGTGCGCCGTTCCCTGCTCGAATTCGCGATTTCGCGCGAGCCCGAGGAGGGCTTCTGGCACCTGGGCATGGCGGACGTGCTGGTCACCGCGCACGATCTCGTGGTGCAGCGGTCGGAGCGCGAGCGGGAACTGGGCCAGGTGCAGGCCGGCATGCGTTCACGCGCCGAGGCGCGCACGGCTCTCGACGATGCGCGCAAGGAGGCGAAGCGCGCGCTCGAACTGGATCCGCAACTGGCGGAAGCGCACCTCATGCTTGGCTACATCGAGACGCGGTCCGCGGACCTGACGCGCGATGCCGAAGAGCGCGACCGGTTCCGCGGTCTCGCGCGCGACCAGTACAAGGCGGTGCTGCTGATCGACGCGGAGTCGCTTATCGCGCGCATCGATCTGGCCGATACGTATCTCTACTTCAGCGACTACGGCCGCGCGGCGCGCGAGCTGGAAATCGCGGCGCGTCTTGCGCCCCGGGACGCGCGCGTCTGGAACAACCTCGGGTATACGTTCCACGCGATCGGCCAACTCGACGACGCGATCGAGTGCTACCGGCGCGCCCTGGAGCATGCGCCCGGCGACATCCGGGTGCGCGTGGCCCTTTCCGACTGCGAGCGGCGTCGGGGCGACACGAAGGAGGCGATCGCACAGCTCCTGCAGGCGCGCAGCGAGGCCAAGAGTGACCATGAGATCCTGGCGGTGATCGCGTTCAAGCTGGCGGCCATCTACGAATTCGCGGGCCGCTACCGCGAGGCGATCGAGGAATACGAACTGCACATCCAGCTGGGTGGCAACGCGGCCGCCAAGGCGCGCTCCCGCGTTCGCCACATCTACGAACACGCGTT
>CBDURV010000210.1:0-6984 GCA_965369495.1 uncultured bacterium | reverse complement strand
CCTGCAATGTCACAAAAATTGGACGGGGCGCCCGTTTGGGCCGGATTCGGGGGCTCCTCTTTCCTATGCTTCCCACCAAAGGCAGCGAATGGATATTGCACAGGCAATTCAGTTCGGTCGGAAATTCCGATGCGTCGATCGGTATTTCCGATATCGACTCCCGGCTCGATGGGTGGAATTGCTTGACTCGGCCTCTTTCCGCGAGTACTTAACTCGCCTTCTAATATGTCGTTGGGATCGATCCAAAGCCGTTGGTGGGCGTAGCCTCACCACCCAGGACCCGGCTTACGGATCACAAAAGGAGATCGTCAGAATGAGAGCTTTTATGAGGACGTCCTTCGGACTCGTCCTCGCTCTGGCCACGATGGCCACCACCGCCAAGGCTGAGACCTCGGCGGACACTTCGCTCGACAACGAGGTCGAACAGTACCTCGCGCAGAACTCGGGCAAGTGGGGTGAGCCTTCGACCTTCCGTGTGTTCTGGAAGGACGGAGTGAAGATGGAGAGCGGAGACGGGAACTTCAAGTTCCACCTGCGCGGTCGCGCGTACTTCGACAGCGACTGGCGCGACAATGACAGCAGCTTCGACCAGAACCCGGGTGAGCCCAAGATCGGCCACAACTACGTCGGGTTCAGCACGGTGCGTCTTGGTGCCATGGGCACGATCTACAAGAACACCGTCTACAAGATCGAAGTCGATTTCGCCGACGGCGACGTCGAGTTCAAGGATGTCTACCTCGGCCTTAACGGCGTCGGCGGTGGCACCCTGCTCTTTGGCCACATGAAGCAGGACTTCTCGCTCGGCGAGATGACTTCTTCGCGTTACACGACCTTCATCGCTCGCGCGGCGTCGGTCGAGGCGCTGGCGCCCAGCCGTAACTCGGGCATCCAGTACTTCCGCAACTTCGGTGGCGGCGACAAGGTCCACATCGGTGCCGGCATGTTCCAGCGCACCGACATGAACGGCGCGTCGAACGGCCAGGGCGGCTGGGGATTCAACTTCCGCATCGCCGGCCTCGCCATCGAGAACGCCGACAAGGACATGATCCTGGAGATCGGTTTCTCGATCCTCTACCAGAGCGTCCGTGACAACCAGACCACCTACGCGGCGCGTCCGGGCACCTCGCTCGGCGGGAGCGCGATCGGTGGCATGGCCACGCAGGTCGAGAGCGACCTTCGTTGGGGCCTCGAGATCGCCTTCCGCATGAAGGCGTTCCACTTCCAGGCCGAGTTCTACCAGGCGTCGGTTGACCGCATTTCTGGCGCTGGTGGCTCGGATCCCGAGTTCACTGGCTGGTACGTCCAGATCGGTTGGTTCATCACCGGCGAAAGCCGCGCCTTCTCGAAGAAGATGATGGCGTGGACCCGCACCGGCCCGAAGGCGAACTTCTGGACGGGTGAGGGTGGCCGTGGCGCGTGGGAAATTGCTGTTCGCTACGACAGCACCGACCTCACCGACGGCACCGTGGCCGGCGGCGAAATGACCACCTTCAGCTTCGGTGTCAACTGGTACTGGAACCCCAATGCCCGCATGATGTTTAACTACGTCTTCGCGGACATCGAAAACGGCGGTACCCAGGGTGCTGGTTCGCTCAACAGCTTCATCATCCGCTGGCAGTTCGACTTCTAAGCGAAGCGAACTCGACTCTCGAAACGCAGTGGGGCTCCGGTTTACCGGGGCCCCACTTTTTTGTGGGCCCCACTACTTCGCAGGTACGGCGTTTTTGCGAGCACGAATGGGGCACGGAGCCCATAATGCGCGCGGATGCGTATCACACTGCAGGGGACAGGGGACGCCGGCGGAACGCCTCGCTACGGCTGCGCGTGCGCCGCCTGTCGCAACCTGCGTCGTGGGCCGACCCACGCGACCGTGCAGACGGACGGCATGCAGATCCTGCTGGACGCGGGCGGCACTTTCCCGCTTCAGCCCCCGCAGGCGGTGCTGCTGACGCACTTCCACATCGATCACGCCCAGGGGCTCTTTCCTCTGCGATGGGGCAAGGGCGATCCGATCCACGTCTTCGCGCCGGACGATCCCGAACGCATGAAGGTGCTGTTCGGAACGCCCGGCCTGCTGGAGTTCCATCATCCGGCCGAAGCCTTCGATCTGGGGTCGCTGACGGTCACGCCAATCCCCCTGCAGCACTCCGTACCGACGCTCGGCTGGCTGCTGGAGGACAACGAGGGCTGCATGGCCTATCTGGTGGATACGAAGGGGTTGCCGGACGCGTCGCGCGACATCCTGCGGGCCACGCCCCTCGATCTGCTGGTGCTCGATGCGACCTCGCCCCCGGGCAACGACGATCCGAACCACAACGATCTCGACGAGGCGTTCGCAATCGTCCGCGACCTCCAGCCGCACCGGACGCTGCTGGTGCATGTGAGCCACGACCTCGACACCTGGAAGCTGGGCCGGTCGCTTGACATGCCCGCGGGCGTCGAGTTTGTAAGCGATGGTCACGCGCTCGCCGTCGTCCAAGGCAAGTGAGCGCCGAGCCTGTGCTATTCATGAGCCCCGTGCGTATCGGACGAGGGCGCGGCGTGGTGCATCGAGTCACGGCGGCAACGACCGGTTCCGCAGTTCGGGCATCTTGTTCTGGGCGAGGACACAGCGCCGAGATCAAGGAACGAGGAGGAAGTTGTGTTCAATCTTCCACTGCGACGACGAGAAACGCAGAGCTCGGCGTTGCGGACCGGTCAGAACCGCGGGTCTCGTGAGTAACGCAGGCTCAGCCCATATCGTCACTCGTCTCAATGTGGGGGGCATCGCGCGCTTCTTGGAGATGGGGGCGGGCGCCGTCGATACGCTGCTGCGCGGGCAGGTGCAAGGGGACGAGCAGGAAGCGGCCTGGGAGGGCGCGCAGATCGTCTGCGCCTCGTTGGGCCGATCCATCCATCCGCTGCGCGACCGCCGCGCGCTGAATAGCATTACGAACGCGTTGGAGGCGCTGGAGCCGGATGTCGTGCATACGCACGCTTCCAAGGCGGGGGTGCTGGGCCGCCTCGCCGCGCGCCGTCTTGGGATCCCGTGCGTGCACACGTTTCACGGCCACGTCCTCAGCGGCTACTTCGGGCGTGTGCGCTCGGCGCTCTTCACCGGCATCGAGCGGCGTCTCGCGCGCCACTCGCACCTGACCGCAACCGGGCCGGCCACGGCCGCGGAACTGGAGCAGCGATTGCACGCGCCGGTCGAGGTCATTGTCCCCGGCATCGCGCTGCCGCAACCGGCCACCGACGCACGCGAACGCTGGCGTCACGCGTGGGGAAATCCCGAGCGGGTGGCGCTGCTCGTGGGACGCGCGGCGCGAGTCAAACAGCCGCAGCGATTCGTCGCCGCCGCGCGGGCGGCCGGTTACCTGCCGGTCATCGCGGGTGACGACGGCGTGCCCGGAGCGCTGGGCCTGGGCGTCGTGGACCGCATCGAGGAGATCTACGCTGCCGCCGACGTGGTGGTCTGCTCGTCCCGGCGTGAGGGGACCCCGTTCGCCTTGCTGGAGGCGATGTGGAGCGGCCGCGCGGTCGTCGCCCATCCCGTTGGCGACGTGGAGTGGATTTTGGGGGGCGCGGGGGCGGCGACGTGGGATCTGGAGCAGGCGCTACGCGATCTGCGCGATCCCGACCGGCGCGCAGATCTAGGCCAACGCGCCGCAGCGTCGGTGCGCGAACGATTCCCGGCCGAGGCGGTCGCTCCGCGCTTGCGGGCGCTCTACGCCTCCATCCTCTAGCCTGCATTATTCACGAGGCGTGGGCGCATCGGGAGCAGAACTCGCGGTAGTGAACTGCGGGACGCGGCACGGCGCGCTTTTCGAGTTACCGCGTGCCGTTCTGGGCGAGGACAGATCGTCGAGATCAAAGAGAGAGTCCGAAGGCGACCCGGAGGGGTCGTCGAGGACGAACGATGCAGAGGTCGGCGAGCTGGTCCGTCCAGAACCCGCGCCTCGTGAACAATGCGGGCTAAACTGCCTGAGTGTCATCGCCGACGACCAATCCGCCGCGCTCGCGCGGGCGCACGCTGCCCGACTGGTTCAAGAAACCGCTGCCCACCGGCGGCGCGATTCTGCCCATGAAACGGTTGGTCGAGGAAAAGCAGCTGAACACCGTCTGCGCGTCGGCCAAGTGCCCCAATCTCAACGAGTGCTGGAGCCGCAAGACCGCGACGTTCATGGTTCTGGGGAACAACTGCACACGCCGCTGCTTTTTCTGCACGGTGCCGAAGGCGACACCCGATCCGGTGGATGCCGGAGAGCCGGTGCGAGTGGCGGAGGCGGTCGAGGCGTTGGGCCTCAAACACGTCGTGATCACATCGGTCGATCGCGACGATCTCCCTGATCGTGGAGCGGGCCATTTCGTGGCCGTGATCGACGCGCTGCGCTCGCTTACGGACAGCGAGGCGGCGGAGCGCGTGATCGAGATTCTCACGCCCGACTTCCGCGGCTACGACCCGGCCGTGGGCGAGGTGGCAAGCGCGCGGCCCGACATTTTCAACCACAACATCGAGACGGCGCCGCATCTCTATTCGCGTGTCCGCCCCGGCGCGGTCTACAAGCATTCGCTGCGGCTGCTCAAAGAGGTCAAGCGACACGATGAGTCGATTCTCACCAAGTCGGGCCTAATGGTCGGCCTGGGCGAGACCAACGAGCAGATCATCGAGACGATGCGCGACCTGCGCGCGCACGACGTGGACATCTTCACGCTCGGCCAGTACCTGCGCCCGAGCGATCGCGAAGTTCCCGTGGAGCGCTACATGCCGCCCGAGGAGTTCGACGCGCTCGCCGAGCAGGGGCGCGCGCTCGGTTTCCTGGGCGTCTACGCCGGACCGTTCGTGCGTTCCTCGTACAACGCGGACACCGTCTTTGCGGAAGTACGCGCGCGCCGATGAGAGTAGCACTGCTGGACCCCAACGCCGGCGTCGCGGGCGACATGTTCGTGGGGGCGTTGCTCGACGCCGGTGCGCCGTTCAAGGTCGTGCGCGATGGACTCGGCGCGTTGGATCTAGACGGCTTCACCGTCTCGCATCGCAAGGTGACGCGCGGAGGCATCGCGGCCCGCAAGTTCCGGGTGCGCCACAAGGAGTCGCACCACCATCGCGGCCTCAAGACGATCCTCGCGCTGATTCGCAGTTCGGGCCTCGACCGCCGCGTGCGTGAGCGCGCCAGTCTCGCGTTCACGCGCCTGGGCGAGGCGGAGGCGAAGGTGCATGGCGTCGATCTGCAAAAGGTGCACTTTCACGAGGTGGGCGCGGTCGATGCGATCTGCGACATCGTCGGCGCCGCGCTCGCCATGGAAGCGCTCGGAATCGAGCAGCTTCACACGCGGCCGCTGCCGCTCTTTTTCGGCATGGTCCAGACCGACCACGGACGCATGCCGCTGCCCGCGCCCGCCACCCTCGAACTCATGCGCGGTTGGCCCACCTTCGATAGCGGCCT
Organism: uncultured bacterium; assembly: GCA_965369495.1. Classification (GTDB taxonomy): domain Bacteria; phylum Planctomycetota; class PLA2; order PLA2; family PLA2; genus JBCDBY01. The sequence continues at coordinate 1,558 of CBDURV010000210.1, read as the reverse complement.
GCAGGGAGAGCTTGTTACGCCAACCGGTGCCGCGCTGGTGACGGCGTGGTGCCGCGGCGATGCTCCGCCGCCCTTCGTGCCCGCGGCGATCGGCTACGGCGCCGGCGACCGCAACCCGGACGGATATCCCAACGTCCTGCGCGTGACGGTCGGCGAGACGACAGCTGCGCCGGGCGCGTTGCGTCAACTCGAGTGCGATGTCGATGATGCCACGCCGCAGGTGCTGGGGCATCTGCTCGGCCTGCTGATCGAAGCGGGCGCGGCCGACGCCACGCTTGGCCCGCTCACCATGAAGAAGGGACGGCCCGGTACGCGCATCACCGTGTTGGCGCGTGTGGAGCGGGTGCCCGCCATGGAGGAGATCCTCTTCCGCGAAGGCACGACGCTCGGTGTGCGCAGTCACGCCGTCGAACGCACCGAGTTGCCGCGACGCATCGTGCGGGTGCGGACCGAGCACGGAACGGTGCGCGTAAAGCTGGGCGAGTTGCATGGCGAGGTCGTGCACGTGGCCCCGGAATACGAGGACTGCCGCCGACTGTCGCGCGAGAAGAAGGTGCCGCTGCGCGAGGTCGTGCGGGCGGCGCTGCTGCGGTGGAGCACATGAAACGGTTGCTCGGGCTTGCCGCCGTCGCCCTGCTGGCGATGATCGTCTGGCGCCAGTGGGACCGCTTCGCGCCGCAGGATCCGGAAGCGCCCGATGTCAAACCGGCGCCCGGCGTCAAGTTGAAGATGACCACGGCGACCTGGGGCGGACTGCGTTTCCCCGTGCCGGAAGCGTGGAAGTCCAATGTGCGCTACTACGGCCAGGGGCAGGTGCTCTTCGATGGACCTCGCGACAATGGAGCGCCGGTGCTCAGCGCCTTTTGGACCGTGTCCGACCGCACCATCGAGGACTGGGCGCAGCACTGGACCGACAAGTACGACAACCCGGGATCCCTGGCGCGCATCCTCGAGCGCGGCTGGACGACGGTGGGCGGGCGCCGCGCATTCGTGATGGTCTACGAACTCAAGCCACCCGGCGCATCCAACGAACTCGCGGCGGGAACGCACATCCAGATCGACTGGTACGTCCAAACCCGCGGTCACGTCGGGTTCGTGCGCGGCACCTGCGAACGCGCCTTTTTCCCCATCGACTATCGCCCCCTCTTCGAGGCAATCGCCGCCCAGACCAAGTACGGACCCGGATAGGCGCTTAGCCAGTCTCCGCTTTCCACTCCGCAAGCAACCGAACTCCCTCCCGAAACGTCTTCGTCTCCGCCCCAAGAAACAAACGCACATAGTTGTTGTCGCCGAAGAATGAACCGGACGCGACACCGACACCGCGCTGCGCCATTTCGGTCATGCAGCGATCGCCGTCGCCGACTTCCACGAAGACGGTGAGTCCCGCTTGCGGTTCGATGAACGGCATGCAGCTGCGCCGCAGCGTGGCGAGGTTGCGTTTGATGGGGCGCATGGCCTTGCGACGGAACTCGGGCAGGCGATCCCAGACGCGCCGCAATGCCAGGATGGACGGCGTGGAGCACTGCACGGCGACGAGGTCGTTGAGCTGCGCCACCTT
>CBDURV010000209.1:0-6987 GCA_965369495.1 uncultured bacterium | reverse complement strand
CCGGTGCCCACCGCCGCCAGCAGGTAGATCAGCGCCTGCATGGCGATCAGCATCCCGAAATCCGGCCGCTTCAACTTTTTCGCGGCGGGCAGGCGCCGGCGCAGCAGCCCGATTACCTGCAGCAAAAACGCGACGACTCCGGCCGCCATGGCGACGGCACCCCATCGGGCCAGTTCGGGCGCGTAGATCCACGCGACCGCGAAGAGGACTACGCCGCCTTGCAGCAGCACGACGGGCGCCCACGTGATCCAGCCCTTGGCGGGTTTGGCAGGCAGGAACATTGGCAGCATGCGGCTTCCGATCGAGACCACCATCATGAGCGCCCAGCCGACGAGACCGATGTGCGCGTGTGCATAGACGTCTTGCAGGTGATCGCCGGGCAGGATCGTCTTGTGCTTGTTGATGGCGAGCAGCATGCCGAACACCGCCGTCAGCAGCAGATTGAAGTAGGCGAGCCCGCATCCCGCGCGTGCGGCGGGGGGGGCGCCCGCGCGGCGCAGCGCTCTCCAGACGCGCGCGGCGATGATGAAAAACGCGATCAGCAGCATCATGCCGGACCAGCCGATGCCGGAATATGTGTCGAGCCAGAAGTGGGCGATGACGCCCGAGGCGCCGATTGCGATGCTCGCGCAGAGCCAGGCGTCCAGCTTGCTCGCCGGCAACTCCATGCGCAGCGCCATCGGCGCGGCCAGATACGTCGCGCCGATGATCGAGTGCGTAATCCAGCCCAGCGTCAGCAGGTGGACGACGAAAAACATGCGCGGATGGAAGAAAAACGTGTCGATCGACGCCGGCGCCAGCGCGGGCACGAGCAGCGCTGCGATGAGCGACGCGTGCCCGATCGCGAGGTAGACGATCGGGAGCGTGCGGGGGGGCGGGGCGCGGTCCGGCGGCACGCGGTCAGTATCCGCGTTTGAGCATGATTCCCGCCATTTTCTCGAGGTGCTCCTCGGGCGGGATGTCGAATTCGAGGGTATCGGCGATGCGCACGATGACGCTGAAGAGCGAGCAGACGACCGCCACGTCCTCGATGTCACGGTCCGACAAGCCCGCCTCGCGCAGGGGTTTCATCGTCTCCGGGCCGATCTCGTCGGGCCGCAGGGTGAGCGCCTCGACGAACCCAAGCGCCGCGCGCAGAGGCTCCTCCACCGGCGCGGTGCGCCAATCCTCGAACACCGCGGCCACCAGTTCCTTCCCGAGTACGTGCGACGCGACCGCGCCGTGCGAGCCGGTTCAGAATGGGCACTGGTTGAGGCGGCTGGTGAACGCGGCGAAGAGTTCGCGCTCGCCGGCGCTCCAGCGCGAGTCGCCGCGCATCGCGGGCTGCATGAGCGCCCGGAACGGTTCGCCGAAGAAGTCCGGCCGGTAGAGAAGCGTGCGCAGGACGTCGGGGGCGCGGCCACCGGTGACAAGGCCCATGAGCCCAAGTTTCAAGCGCACGCCGAGATCGTGGCCCTGCTCGACCCGCTTGAGCCTCACGCCGGTTGCCCCCCGCGGAGCGCCGCCATGGCCCGCTCGAAACGGGCACTCCCCGCCCCGACCGCCGCGCACACCGTGATCTCGAAGATGGCGTCCTCCGAGTGGCCGTCGCGTTCCAGGGCGTGGATATCCGCGTCGGTCACTTTGTAGGCGTGTTGCGCCACCTTATCGACGAAGTCGCCGAGGGGCGGCGGAAGGATCTCGCGATGGTCGATGGTGCGCCCCGAAAGCTGCGCGGCGCGCGCCTCGATGTGCTCGCGAAGATCTGTGCCCACATCCCCGTGCGATCGGAGGACGGCGATGCGTAGGTGCTGAAAGTCCGCTTCATATTCCGCAACGTATCGTGTGTGCTGCATCGTTCCTCCCTCGGACGGCGACCATCCTACCCGTGGGCGATGCCGCGGATCCGAATCGGGACCAGATCGGTCCTATCTGTTGCGACGGGGCCTGGAATCGTAGAAGCCCCGCTCCGACCGGCGGGCGAAACTGGACTCAGCGCTTCCCTGATTATCGGCCTGCCGTACGGATTATCGGTCGCCGTTCCTCGACGCGGCGAGTAGCATTCGCGCGACGGTCGAGCGGCGGGCTGGAGGAGCCGGTCGCTTGCATGTCCGTTGAATGACACTGTTGGCTCGCCTTCGGCGGGTCGCCCGGACTAGGAGGTCCAAACCATGCTGCGTTACGCGCTTCTATTGCTCTTGCTCACATTTGCCGTCGCCTGTGGCGGTTCCGATAACGCTGGATCCGCGAGTGGCGAGGCTGACGTCGAGGACGACGATGGCATGCCCGCGGGCATGCGCCAGAAGTACTCGGCCGACAAGGGCACCGCGACCGTCAAGGGCGCCATCAAGTTCGAAGGCAAGGCACGCGCCCGCACCACCGACATGGGCTCCGACAAGTACTGCACCAACTGCTACAAGGACGGCGCGAAGCCCAAGAGCGAGACCTACATCGTCGGCGCGGGCGGCGAAATGGCCAACGTCTTCGTCTACATCAAGGACGGCCTCAGCGGCTGGAAGTTCGGCAAGGGCACGTCCACCGTGAACGTCCGCCAGGACAAATGCGTCTACGTGCCGCACGTGGTCGGCATGCAGGTCGGCGACACGCTCAAGATCACCAACGACGACTCGACGATGCACAACATCCACTCGTCCGACATCGAGCGCGGCGGCGACTGGTTCAACCAGGCGCAGCCCAACAAGGGCGACGTCTACCCGACGACCGCCGAGCGCGCCGGCTTCTATTCGATGAAGTGCGACGTGCACGGCTGGATGCAGTCGTACATCTGCATCGTCAAGAACCCCTTCTTCAGCGTCTCCGGCACCGACGGCAGCTTCTCGCTCGCCAACCTTCCCGCCGGCACCTACACGATCGCGGCGTGGCACGAAAAGCTCGACGAGCAGGTCCAGACCGTGACGGTCAAGGACGGCGAGACGACCGAGATCAGCTTCACGTTCAAGAAGTAGCGAGGACAACATGGAGAACGGCAAGCGCCCCCCGATCGTGACGGGGCTCGTCGTCTGCTTCGCACTCTTCACACTGCTGACCGTCGTGGGCTTCATGCTCCCGTGGCGGCCGACGGTGGCTACCGAAGAGGGCGCGGGGATCGACGCAGTCATCACCTTCCTGCTCTTTGCGACAGGCATCCTGATCGTCATTGGGCATGTCGTTCTCATTCGCTTCCTCCTGCGCGCCAAGGACAACCAGGAGGAAGCGTATGTCCGCCCCGCTCCCAAGGTGGAGTGGATGTGGAGCATCATCCCGGTCGGCCTCATGATGCTGCTCGCCGAGGCGGGCGTGCTCGTCGTCGGCAGCTCGACCTGGGACATGATCTACGTTGAGCGCGCGGAAGATCCGGTCATCGTCGAGGTGGTCGGCAAGCAGTTCGAGTGGCTCATTCGCTACCCGGGCGTGGACGGCAAGTACGGCAACTACGACTTCAAGTGGGTGGACGGCGTCGACAACCCGATGGGGCTCGACGAAGACGACCCTGCCGCCGCCGACGACATCTTCTCGCGCAACGTGATGGTGATTCCCGTGGGCCGCCGGGCCAGGATCAGCCTGCGCACGCACGATGTCATCCACAGCTTTTTCGTTCCGGAATTCCGGCTGAAGCAGGACCTGATTCCCGGATTCGGGACGGAGATCCGTTTCACGCCGACGCGCAAGGGCGAGTACGAGCTGACCTGCGCGGAACTCTGTGGCCTGGGCCACTACAAGATGCGCGGTGTGGTCCGTGTGGTCGATCCGGCCGAGTACGAGTCGTGGCTCGCCCAGCGCGAGACCTACTTCCCCGAGGATTAGTCAGATGCACACGGAACCCAAAGGCTTCCTCGGCAAGTACGTGTTCAGCTTCGATCACAAGGTGATCGGCATCCAGTACCTCATCACCGCGATGTTCATGGGGTTGGTAGGCGGGACGCTCGCGCTGATGATTCGGACGCAGCTGCAGCACCCCGACCTGGTGATCTTCTCGAAGGCGATCATCACGCCGGAGAGCTACCTCTCCTTCGTCACGATGCACGGGACCATCATGGTCTTCTTCCTCGTGTCGATGGCGATCAGCGGCTTCGCCAACTTCCTCATTCCGCTGCAGATCGGCGCGAGGGACATGGCCTACCCGTTCCTCAACATGCTGTCCTTCTGGACGGTTATTCCCGCCTGCCTGCTCATGCTCGGCTCGTTCTTCGTGCCGACCGGTGCGGCGGCCTCGGGCTGGACGATGTATCCGCCGCTCAGTGCGGTGCCCGAGGCGGTGCCCGGCTCCGGCTTCGGCACGACGCTGTGGCTGCTCGGCATGGCGCTGTTCATCGCGTCGTTCACGATGGGTGGGCTCAACTTCCTTGTCACGATTATCAACTGCCGGGCGCCCGGCATGACCATGTGGCGGCTGCCGATCGCCGTGTGGGGATTTCTTGTCGCCACGATTCTGGGCCTCCTAGCCTTTCCTCCGCTCACGTCGGCGGCGATCATGCTTTTGTTTGATCGTCACGGCGGTACGAGCTTCTTCGTGACCGACATGGTCATCAATGACCAGGTCCTCGCTCTCGGTGACGGCACGCCGCTGCTCTTCCAGCACCTGTTCTGGTTCCTCGGCCACCCCGAGGTCTACGTGCTGGTGATCCCGCCGCTCCTGATGACGATGGAGATCATTCCGGTCTTCACGCGCCGGCCCATGTTCGGCTACCGCCAGTCGGTCTGGGCGCTCTTCATCATCTCGTTCCTGAGCATGATCGTGTGGGGCCACCACATGTTCGTGACCGGCATGAACCCATACGTGGGCAAGTACTTCTCGATCGCCACGGTGATCATCACCGCGCCATTCGCGGTGCTTGGCATCAACCTGCTGGCCAGCCTTTGGCGCGCCAAACTGAAGATGACGGTGCCGATGCTCTTTGCCCTCTCGGTCATCTCCGCGGTTGGTTTCGGGGGGTTCGGGGGGCTGTTCCTCGGAACGATGGTCTCCGATATCTTCTTCCACGAGACCTACTTCGTGGTGGGCCACTTCCACCTGATGATCGGCGTCGTCACGATGCTCGGCATCTTCGCCGGTTGGTACTTCTGGTTCCCCAAGATCTCCGGTCGCATGATGAGCGAGCGTCTCGGCCGCTGGCATTTCTGGCTCACCGCCGTGCCGATGATCAGCCTCTTCATCATCATGCACCTGCAGGGCATGGGCGGCATGGTGCGACGCACCTTCGATCCGGCCACCTACGACTACAACTCGGGCGCCAACCAGATGCTGCGCTTCCCGATCACGACGCTCGCGTTCCTGGTCTTTTTCGCGCAGGTGATCTTCTTCTACAACATCGTCATCAGCCTGCGCCGGGGCGAAAAGGCCGGCAAGAACCCGTGGCACTCCGCGACGCTGGAGTGGACGACGCCGTCCCCCGCGCCGCACGGCAACTTCGGTGACTCTCTGCCGCGCGTGGGCTGTGGTCCCTACGAGTACAGCCAGGGCGATGACGAAGAGGGCTACTTGCCGCAGGCGGGCGAGGCGCCGGCGGAAGGGAAGGACGAGGCATGAACGCCGCCGGCCTGACCGCCTCCCAGCGCGCCGCGTGCAACCGCACGCTGCTGGGCGCCCTGCTCGCCACGGTGATCATGCTCTTCACCGGATTCGCGGCGGCCTACCTCGAGCGCTCGACCAGTGGAGCCACATGGGAGCGCATGGAGTTCCCGCCGCTGCTGGTGGTCAACACGTTCGTGTTGCTGCTCAGCAGCGTGGCGCTCGAGTGGGCGCGGCGTGGCCAGGAGCGTGGCCAGGAGCGCACCCTCGCTCCCGCGCTCTTGCTCGGTGCGCTGTTTGTCACGCTCCAGTGCGTCGCCTGGTTCATGGCTCGCGACGCCGGGCTGCTCGTCTCCACGACCGCCTACGTGGCGTTCTTCTATCTGCTCACCGGCCTGCACGCGCTGCACATGGTCGCCGGCCTGATCGCACTCGCCTATGCGTCGCGCCATCGCGACGTGCTGCGCTTCGCAACCGGCTTCTGGCACTTCATGGGCGGCATCTGGCTCTACGTGCTGCTCGTCCTGACGGTCTTCTAGGAGTTCATCGTGGATACAGCCATCGCAACCTCCAATCGCTGGGACGGCGGCCACAGCCCCTACGGGCAGACGTGGCAGAAGCTGATGATGTGGTTCTTCATCGTCGGCGACGCGCTGCTCTTCTGCGGTTTCCTCGCCTCCTACGGTTTCGCGCGCCTCGGCAGCACGGACTGGCCGGAAGCGCTGAAGCTCTTTTCCGCGCCGTACCTGACGGTGATGACCTTCGTGCTCATCAGCAGCAGCGTGGCGATGGCGTGCGCTGTCGGCGCCGCCAAGAACAACGATCGCGCGGGCCTGATCCGGTTCCTCTTGCTGACGCTCATCGGCGGTGTGTTCTTCCTTGGCATGCAGGGCTTCGAATGGGCGCAGTTCATCTCCGAAGGAGGCCGCCCCTGGGCGGTGCCGCACGGGGACCGCCTCTTTGGCGCCTACTTTTTCCTGATCACCGGGTTCCACGGCACGCACGTCCTGATCGGCTTGATCGTGCTCGCGATTACCCTGTTCAAGTCCACATCGGGAGTGATCAATCCCAACGGCGTCGAGATCGCCGGCCTCTACTGGCACTTCGTCGATCTCGTCTGGGTGCTCGTTTTCGGCTTCTTCTACCTGATCTAACCATGAGCGAAACCACAGCCACCACCGCAGTTGGGAAGCCCTACGCGCGTTACATGAAGGCGTGGGCCGCGCTGCTCACCCTGACCATCATCATGGTCTTCGTCAGCAGTCCGGTGATTATCGTCCTGGGGATCCTCGCGAAGGTCTCGATCATCGCGGCGGTTTTCATGCACCTGAAGGACGAGACGTTCGACTTCGTGTTGATCATCGCGTTCAGCATCGTCTTCTTCGCCGCGCTCCTGTTCGGACTGATCGCCGTTGACGGGATGGCGATGTAGCCTCCATGCGCTGGATATACGTACAACTCTCGCTGCTGCTCATGGTCGGCCTCGCGCGCGGCCAAGG
>CBDURV010000208.1:0-6997 GCA_965369495.1 uncultured bacterium | reverse complement strand
GGCCGGTCCTGCAACAGGCGCGGCAGGCCGTTGTAGCAGTCGAAAATGTCCTGGTGAATGCAGGCGAAGATGACCGGACCGTCGTGATCGAGGAGCTCTTCGGTTTCCGGGTGGGCGCGCAGGATGTAGCGATAAAAGGGAATGCTGGCGATCACGCGCATCGTGCCGCGCGCCATCGAGGGCCAGAAGCGGTTCATCCAATGGCCGTCGGGGTACGTCGCAGCACGCACCTTGAACCCGGTGACGACCGGCTGGTGCCTGCGCCCTACTCGCCGTTTCGGATGTTCTTTGCCAGGCTGCATAGTTCGTCGCGCACCTTGCGGTGCTGATAGATCCTAAGGATCTTTCCTTGTCCGGGGCGATGGCGCAATGCTTCGTCGAATGTCCCACGCGGAACAGCGGTGACCACGGGCCCTTCCATGAGCAGACCGCCCTCGCGCATGTGGTCGTAGAGCGGGTTAATTTGGCGCAGGGCGGAGTCGATGCGCGCCGCAGCGTCTGCCGGAATGTCTGCCGGAGTGTCTGCCGGAGCCTCGGCGGCGAACTCGACCACCCATTCGTGTCCCACGGCGCCGCCGCCCGCCGGGCAGACGCTGAACGCCTCGAAATCGAGGCCCGCCTTCGTGAGCGACTGCGCCGCCTGGATGCCGTCCAGCTTTTCGGCGGCCAGGTTAAGCACGTTTCCGTAGCGCCCCTCGACCAGCAGCCGGTGGGGTTGCGTGGACAAGAAACGCACCACGTCGCCGGGCGCATAGGCGTAGAGGCCCGACGGCGTGGTGACCAGCAGCACGTAGCGCACGTCCGGCTCGACCTCCGCCAGCGTGAGCCGAGTCGGGGAGTCGTTTTCCCACTCGTCCTCCGGCACGAACTCCAGGAAGAGGTCCTCGACCATCGGCATCATGCCCGGCTCGGCGCCCGGCTGAAACGCGATCGACGCCTCCGTGCAGAGGTACATCTCGACGAGGTCGGCCTTGGGGCAGAGCGGGCCAAGCTTGTCGCGGTAGTCTTGCAGCGACACGCCAGAGGTGACGATGAACTGCAGGTCGGGCCAGAGCGTCGTGAGGTCGCCGCTCGGCTGCTTGGCCGCAAGCCGTCGCAGCAGCCCGAGCACGTAACTCGGAATGCCGAAGATCATGCGCACGTCGTGGTCGGCGTACTGCTCTTCGACGATGCGGTACTTCTCCTCCCAGTCCTCGATGTTGAGCACTTCGGTGGGCGGAATCCCGATGTTGTGGAACGGGTAGGAGCGCGCCGCCGAAATGAGGCCGGTAATGAAACCGACCGGCTTGCCGTCCGCCTCGTTGGTGCGCATGCGCGGCGGTGCGGCCATCTGCAACGCGTAGCCACGTAGCAGCCCCCAGTTGTCGGTGCGCGCGATGTAGCTGGCGGTGGTGTAGCCGATGGCGCGCTTGAGCGATCGCACGAGCGCCTTGGTGAGCGGGACCGCCTTGGGCTCGCCGGTCGTGCCGGACGACAGCCCGTAGGCGTCCACGGGGTCGGCGAAGAGCACGCCCCGTTCACCCGCCGCGATGCGTTTCCAGGCCGCCTCGTAGTCGGTGGCGCCGCTGATCGGGACGCGCGCGCGGAAATCCGCCGGCGAGCCGATCTCGGAGAATCCGTGCGCGCGGCCGAATTCGGTGTCCGCGTTGCGGGAGAGGATCGACTTCAGGCGCGCTTCCTGCAGTTCCATCGCGCGCAGTTCGCACTCCGCGATGTGCTCGACGCGCTTTTTGACGCCAGCTTCGACGATCCCTTCCAGGGCGGACATGGATCGCGTGATACCCCGCCGCTCGCGGGTGCGCAAGGACTGTATCCTGACGCGAATGCGATTCCTCACGCTGCTACTGCTGGCCGCCGCCGTCTCGGCGGAGACCGAGCGCGTTGCCAAAGACGGAGTGACGCTCGACTACACCGGCAAGGTCTTCGAGGGGGCGCCGCAGGGCACCGCCGCCGACAAGATGGAAGGCATCGGCCTGATCATCGAGGGGCGTAAGAACGTCACGATCAAGGGGGGGCGCTTTCGCGGCTTCAAGTGCGCGATCCTCGTCAAGGACTGCGAGAACATCAAGCTGATCGGCATCGACGTTTCGGGCAATTTCCGTCAGCGGCTCAAGTCGACGCCCGCGCGCGAAGACGCCACCGACTGGCTGCGACCCCACGACAACGACAAGCAGGAGTGGCGCAAACGCTACGGCGCCGGCATCTGCATCGAGAACTCGAAGGGCTGCGAAGTGGTCGAGTGCGTCGGCCGCGGCCAGCAGAACGGGCTGATCCTCGACCGCTGCACCGGCGCGCGGGTACTCGACAACGACTTCTCGTTCAATTCAGGCTGGGGCATCGCGCTCTGGCGGTCGTCGGAAAACCTCGTCAGCCAGAACAAGTGCGACTGGTGCGTGCGCGGCTACTCCCACGGCGTCTACGACCGCGGCCAGGACAGCGCCGGCATCCTGATGTTCGAGCAGTGCTCGCGCAATACCATCTTTCGCAACTCCGCCACCCACTCCGGCGACGGGCTGTTCTTGTACGCCGGCGAGGAGACCCTCAAGCGCACTGGACTCGGAGGCTGCAACGACAACCTCGTCGCCTACAACGATTTTTCGCATGCGGTGGCCAACGCCATCGAGGCGACCTTTTCGCGCGACAATCGATTTCTAGGCAATCGTTGCGACGACTCCAACTACGGCGTCTGGGCCGGCTACTCCTATCGCACGCTGATCGAGGGCAACACGTTCACCGGCAACCGCTACGCGGGCGTCGCCATCGAACACGGCAGCGAGAACCGCATCGTATTGAACACGTTCCTGAACAACCGCAACGGCATTCACCTCTGGTGGGACGACGACAAGGCGCTGCTGGTTTCGAAATTCGGCGAGCGTCATCCGTGCAAGTCGGAGACCTACCTGATCGCGGGCAACTCGTTCGAGGGCGATGCGGTCGGCGTGAGGCTGGTGGACACCGGGCGCGTGGCGATCCTCGAAAACCACTTCGAAGACGTGCCGCGGGTGCTGGTCACCAAGGGCGCCTGCCCCGACGTCAAGAGCGGCGACGACGCGCCCGACGATCTCTTCGGCACCAAGATCAAGCAGGAGCTGCCCGGCCACCGCGATGTCTTCCTCGGCGCCGACCACCCGCGCGGACGGGTCTTCATCATGGTGGGCGAGTGGGGGCCCCTCGATCCGAACCGCACGTTCGTCTGGCCGCTGCATGTTGTCGGCTGGGAGGAGTGCCGCTTTCGCACCCGCGGGAAGGCGCATTCGCTCAAGGCGCTCCAAGGCGACGTGAAGTCGAGCATCGTCCAGGGCGAGGTCGTCGTGACGGCGGATCGCGACGGGGTAATCCCGTTCACGGCCGCGTTCAAAGTGGGCGAGCAATCCATCGCCATTAGCGGAGTCGTGTTGCGCGCGGAGTGGACGGTTCGCCAGTGGAACTGGACCGTGGACCCGCGCAAGGAGTGGGTCGTGCCCAAGGGGGCGCGGACGATCAAGACGCGTCGCCTCGATTTTCGCTGGGGAGCGAAGGGTCCCAATGCGTGGATGGCGGGGGATCGCTTCGCGTTGCAGGCGACGACGCGCATGAAGATGCCCGCGGGCAAGTACCGCATTCGCACCGTGAGCGACGACGGCGTGCGCGTGAAGATCGACGGCAAGGTCGTGCAGGAGGACTGGGCCTGGCACGGGCCGAAGGAAAACGTCAGCGAGATCGAACTCAGCGCGGGCGAGCACGAGATTGTCGTCGAATACTTCGAACTCGATGGCCACGCCGAATTGCGCTTCGACCTGGAGCCTATCCGTTGAGAGTTCTGCTCGTCGCGCTGCTCTGCGTATCCGCGCATGCGGGCGAATACGACGGCAAGTACAAGTCCGATCCACGCCTTGCGAAGGTGCGCGGCGAGCTGCCGGATCGGCTCGCGGCGGCGCGCAAACGCATTCCGTACGAGGGCGCGCTGCGCGTCGAATTCCGGGATCTCGGCCAGAAGGGAGCCGGCGTGCTGGCGCGCACGCTGCGCGCCGAAGAGGGCTTCGTGATCGTGATCTACACGGAGCCGCTGCTGCTGCGCATTCATGACCTCGAAGCGACCCTCGCGCACGAGCTGGTCCACTGCCTTCAGAAAAAACGTTGGGGGGCGCGGGGGGAGATGCGCTACCCGGCGTGGGTGCGGGAGGGTATGGCGGTCTATCTCGCCGGCCAGTTCGAGGAGCGTGCGCGCGCGCTGGCGGCGTATGCGGGACGCGAGGCCGCGCCCGCCGACGCCGTGACACGCATCGTCAATGGGCTCGACGGCCGACACGGGCTGCACGACTACGCCGAAGACGGCGCCGCGTTCCTCGGCGTCGAGCACCGGCACGGCAAGCAGAAGGCGCACGCGTTCGTGGAGGCGCTGCTCGATGGCGCCACGGCCCCGAGTGCGGCGCGCAGCGTGTTAGGCGAGAAGTGGGATGTGTTCGAGCGCGAGAGCGCCGAGTTCGCGCGCCGATGTCTCGGGCCGCTGGTCACCGCAGGGCGCGCCGCGATGCTACGGCTACGTCGATTGGTCGCGGAACGCTCCTACGAACAGGCGAACGCCGTGGCCGCCTGCGGTGGCGTCTACAGCCAGGACTCGGCCTATCCGGCCGCTCAGGCGCTGGCCGGGGAGGGGCGTGAGAGGGAAGCACTGGTGGTTCTGAGGGAGCGCCTACTCGATCGGCCCCTGCGCTCGGCGACCGTACTCGACCGCGCGCTCGTGCTCGAACTGGAACTGCTCCGCAAGCTCGGCGAAAAGAAACAACTCGCCGCTGCCGGCTCGCGCGCCAGGCTCGACTTGACGCCCTATCCCCGATCGCATGCGCGAGTGCTCAAAATCATCGGGAGCGAGTAACGATTCGGCTTAGAGCTTTGGGCTTTGAGCTCTGGGCCTCGAACTCGGATTGCCAACCGCTGGCGGCTGCCTCACGCAGACCCTGCCCGGAACGGCTGCATGAGGACAGCTTGGTCGCGACTCAAGGCTCAGAGCTCAAAGCCCAAAGCCCAAAGCCGTTCGCGTTACCGGCTGCCGCGTTGGAACAAGAGCACCTTGACCGTCTCAAGCAATACGGCGAGATAGAAGGTGATCGACCGGTTGCGCAGGTAGAAGAGTTCGTACTCCAGCTTGCGGCGCGCGTCCTCGTCCGTTGAGCCGTACGGGTAGCGAATCTGCGCCCAGCCGGTTACGCCGGGACGCACCGCATGCCGCGCGGCGTAGAAGGGAATCGCTTCGCTGAGTTGGCGTACGAAGACGGGGCGTTCCGGGCGCGGGCCCACGAGTGACATGTCGCCCTTGAGCACGTTCCAGAGCTGCGGGAACTCGTCGAGGCGCGACTTGCGCAATAAGCGCCCCAGGGGCGTGATGCGCGGATCGTCCTCGGTTGCCCAGACGGGCCCGGTGGTGCTTTCCGCGTCATGCCGCATGGTGCGGAACTTGTGGATCGTGAATTCGGTACCCCAGCGTCCGACGCGCGTCTGCGAGTAGATCACCGGGCCGCGCGAAGAGAGTCGAATCGCCAGCGCCACGGGAATCGCGAGCAGCAACACGAACGGGGCCGCGAGTGTCACGAGCGCGATGTCGATCACCCGCTGCGCGGAAAACTGGTTGGCCTGCGACGTGAGGCGAGCGATCAGTCCGATGTCGTCCCCTTGCCCAAGGTGGACGCGTCCGTACGCCTCCGCAACCAATTGGTTTGCGGTTTCCACGATGCACCCTGCGCCGGCGCACGGAGCGAGCACGGTGCGCAGGTCTTCCGGATCGGCTTCCGCGACCACGAAGAGGCGAATCCCCTCGGTGCGGTACCAGCCGAACCCATCGTCCGGCGAAAAGACGCTCAGGCCCGCGATGGCGCCGCGCTCTTCGACCGCGGCAGGCAGGATCACGCCGCGCAGCCGAAGGGCGGGCGTCGTGCTGAGGGTCTGGATGCCCTGCTCCGCACCCGCGCGCGAACTGGCGAAGAGGACGGCGGGCACCGAGTGCTCTTGAAATCCGCGGGACTCGACCCACTTGCGCTGGAGGATGATGGCGAGGCCGCTGACGAGTGGTGCGGAGCAGGCGACCAGCGTGCTGGGAGCATAGGTGGGCAGGACGGCGTAGCCGATCGCCAGCACAATGCAGGAAGCGCCCAAGGCCCACATGAGCTTCTCGAGGGAGAGCGGGGGCAGCGGGCGCGTCGTGACTCCGATGATCTCCGCGACGTAGAGCGCGAAGAGGATGGAGAGCGCGACCGGTAGCGCGTGGACAAAGATCTCCACCTCTCGGCCCGGCTCGCGAAGGATGTAGGCCAGCGCCAAGAGGCCGGCCATCATCGCGACGAAGGTGATGAACAGCTTGCGGACGAGCGAGATCGGGTAGCCCCACTCGACGCCGACACGAACCGGCGACGAAGCTACCTTGGCCTCGTGCGAAGTGGGGGGAGCGGACACGGCGTTAGCCGCGGTCCGTGTCGCGTCGGTAGTATCCATAGACTTCCCGGAAGTACGGAATGTCCTTGGGCTTGGCGCAGTTGAGGACGGCGCCGAGGAACTTTTCGCGGCCGAAGTCGTCGATCGCCTGATCGATCATGTCCCTGGGAGTGCTGCCGGCCTTGACCACCATCAACGCCGCATCGACCACTTCGCGCAACACATGCGTGTCGGCGACCGGCAGCAGCGGCGGGCAGTCGAGCAGAACTATGTCGAAGTTCTCGATCGCGTTGAGGACCAGAATTCCGATGTGCACCGGCGAGAGCAGCGGGGGACCATCGAGCCCGGCAGGCGGATAGCCGACCGGCATGATCGAAACGCCCGGCACGTCCGTGGCGTAGGCGTGGAACTCCATGTTGGCCGGGTCGCGGGGGTCGGAGGATTGCAAGGCGCCGGCAGCGTCACCGAGACCCGCCTCACGGCTCAGGGTGGCGCGGTGGGTGTCGAGGTCGAGGACGATCACGCGCTTGCCGCTGACGGCGAGCTTTTCGCCGAGCGCGAGCGTGACGGTCGTCTTCCCCTCGCCGGCGAG